>CAYOVG010000026.1:0-34066 GCA_964407285.1 uncultured Syntrophobacteraceae bacterium | reverse complement strand
GTTCGTCGAAAACCGTCAAGGCCGATGTGCGCATCGTCGCCGCCACCAATAAAAACCTGGCCCGGCTGGTCGAGGAGGGAACATTCCGCAAAGACCTGTACTACAGAATAAACGTGGTCAAGCTGGAACTTCCTTCCCTTGCGCAACGCAAGGAGGACATCCCGATGCTCGCCGGGCACTTCATCGAGCGGCTCAACGGGCTTCGCAACAAGGATATTCTGGGACTCAGCCATGACGCGCTGGGAATATTCATGCGCCACGACTGGCCGGGGAACATTCGGGAACTGGAAAACGTCATCGAATACTCCTTCATCCTGTGCAGGGGAGGGCTGATTCAGCCCTCATGCCTTCCCGACTACCTGAAAGAGCGCGACACCGGGTTTCACGACTGTAAGTTACCGGACCTTCAGGGATTGACCCTCCAGGATATCGAAAAACGCGCCATTTGGGAAGCGCTGGAGCGTAACCAGTGGCGACGGATGGCGACCGCCCGGGAGCTTGGAATCGACAAGAACACTTTGCGGCGCAAGATGAAGCGACACAACCTGGAGGAACCGGACGCATCCCGGATCGAGTAGTCTGCCGGGGATAACCGAATTGTCGGTGGCGCTCACGACATGAACGCTGAATGAATGTCTCCAATTTGAGAGAATTCATCCCCGCAATTCGTAAACGGCATTCGTTTATCCAAATCCTGACGGGAGTAGGTGGTGAGGGGTTGCAGAAGCAATGCCGATATCCGGCATGGGCGGCGGCAAGGACACGGAGGGTGAACAGCGGCAGCCGCGAGCGGCGCGGGCGGGATCGAGTTCCTTCGGGATATCTCCGGCTTCTTACCGGAGGAAGTGGATTTGGCGCGATTTGCCGGACGTTACTGGTATTTTTTCTTCAGGGCTTCGCTCATGCCTTCACGGATGCGGGGGTCTTCGGGCAGGAGCCTGGCGGCTTTCTCATAGTAGGCGATGGAGTCGGAATACTGCCCGGCGGCATGGTAGGATTCGGCCAGGGAAATGAGAATCTCGGTGTTGTCGGTTTCCATGGCGAGTCCGCGCTTGAGAAAGCCGATGGCGTCGAAGTATTGCTTCTGCTCGTGGCAAAGGCGTGCGTTCAGTTGATAGAATCGGATCTCACGGGGGTAGAGGGCTATGCTCTCCCGCAGCCATCGGGAAGCCTGGTCGTACGCTCCCTCATCGATGAGAATTTCGATAACATGGACCTGAAAGTCCAGGTCATTCGTGTGCGCCCCCCTGAGCCTCGTCAGGACTTCCACGGCGCTCTGCTCCTCCTTGAGCCGTAGCCGGCACCTTGCCACGGCCAGCCAGAACCGTTCGTCATCGGGTTCGATGAGAAGTCCCTGGTGCAGGACTTTCTGGGCCAGTGAAAGCACCTGCGACCTGCTGTGGGCCTGGAAGAAGCTCAGGTCCGCCGATTCCGCCTTGCCCGGCTTTGCGGCCGATGTCCCGCCGCTCATGAAGCGTTTCATGGAATCGAGGAGCAGGCTGCCGAGCTTGTAGAGCACATCCGGGTCCCTGACCTTTTCACACAGCTTCAAAAGATAGTTCAGCGCAAAACTTATGTGGCCCCGCCTCTCGAAAAAGTCCACGACCCTCAGATGCACCTGGATATTCTCGTGGGGCAGCGACGCCAGCCTTTCGTACAGCTTCCTCGCCTGAACGGGCATATCCAGCGACAGGTACTTCCCGGCCAGTTCGTCCACGCAGACGGCGATTTCCTCCATGGGATCAGTGTAGGGCTGGAGATTGGACTGCGCCTTTCTGATCACCTTGACCATGTCGTCCACGGCGTCCCGCTTCTGGAGCAGATTGAGAAGGGCGCGTATGCTGTCGATATTGTAGGGGTTCATTGAAAGGGATGTGCGGTAGGCCTTGATCGCCTCATCCAACTGGCGCCGCCCTTCATAGTAGATGCCATAGTGCTGCATGATGCGCGACAACTGGCGGTGCGATTCGATTTTGGTTTCAGAGGCCCGAACGAGCTTGAGCGCCTTTTTGATATTGAGCAACGCCTCCCGCCAGCGGCCTTTCCTGCAATCGACCGCGCTGAGGCCCAGGTAGGCGTCTATGTGGGTGATGCCCTGGAAGACAAACGACAGGTATATGTCGCCGGCTTCATCCACCCTGTCGGCTTTCAGGAGGGCGCGGGCGCGGTCGAGTCGTTCCCTGGTGGAATCGCTCCCTATCTGTTCATTCAGGGCCTTGCGTATCGTATCCTCGACGACGCTTCGGCTGAGGGGCGACACCATGATCGCGGATACTCCCTTCGCCATTATGCCGAGGGCGGTCTTAACACTGGGGTCTCCCGTGATGGCGATGACCGGAGTGCCCGAAACGGCGTCGATGCCGGAAAGCTCCTTGAGAAAACGGGTGGTTCTCCTCGCGTCGCCGAAATGGGTCACGAAAATGAGGTCGAAATCCTCGGAGATGACATACTTGACGGCTTCCGATACCCGCTCCACGATGGTAACGTTGTGCAAGCCGCACCACCTCGATATGGAGTGGAAATCCATGAGGCGTTCCTCTACCTCCTTGAAGAGCAGCACTCTCAAGGATGATAGATTCAGAATCGGTGTACCTTCATCCATATCGATTATTCCGCCGTTAGTTTTTTCGTCGTTGAGATTCCGGCCGCTGACGCTCTTCTTCTTCTTTTTGTTTCCGCTGCCGATCGAGAGATTGTATGAGTTCTTCGGCAAACTCATCCGAGTACTTCTTCTTTATCACCACTTCGATGCGCCGGTTCTTTTCCCTGTCCGTGGAATTGAGGTCGTACCTGGGTTTGTAGAACGCATAACCTGACGCCGTCAGGCGAGCCGGGTCCAACCCGCATTGCTCCAGGAAGAAATGCACCACATTCGTGGCGCGGGTGACGGAGAGTTCCCAGTTCGAAAAAAAACGTTCGTTGTGGATGGGCACATCGTCCGTATGTCCCTCGACGGCGATCCGGCTGCCTATGTTGCGAAGAACACTGCCGATCTTCTGAAGATAGGGGCGCATCTCCTCCCGGATTTCAGCGCGCCCGGAATCGAACATTATCATATCCTGCACCACGAGCACCAGTCCTTCATTTTCATCATTGAGGGTGATGCGGTTTCCTATGTTGTTCTCTTCAATGAGTTTTTGAAGCTGGGTTTGAAGCCCGGACAACCTGCTCCTCTCCATCTCCACGGCCTGCCGGAGAAGGTCGAGCGGGTCGGGAGGAAGCTGAGGAATCGTACCCGGTGGAGGCGGAGTTCCGGGAACGACCACCACATGTCCGCCAAGCGCTCCGCTGATAGCGCCCATGATATCCTGGAACTTCTTCTTGTCGATATTGGAAAACGCGAACAGGAGAATGAAAAAAACCAGGAGAAGCGACATCATGTCGCCATAGGTCATGAGCCATCCCGTATTTTCCTCTTCGGCATCGAACCTGTAACGACCGTACTCCCAATCATCGTCCCTTTCACCGGACGGTTCCGGTTCCGGGACGGCGTTTCTCCTCGCCGGAGCGACCGCGACAACGGGTACCGGCGGCAACCGGTCGCTATCTTCCGTTTGCGTTTCCGATAATTCGGGCAATGGAGCAGGGGCCTGCAGTCCCCTCGCAGTCTCTGCATCCTTGCCTTTCGCGCCGGCGGGTTGGGGAACCGGGACCATGTCGACCTGGCTGGAGCATTTCAGGCATTTGAATGAAGTGGCGCCGGGCGGCACTCTGGCGAGATCGATCGAGTAGGCAGCTCCGCATTCGCCGCATTCAAACCTGCTTTTCCCGCCGGCTCCCATAGCGTTTCCCATCTCACCTGGATTTCGCACCGCGCACGGCGGCCATAAGCATTTTTTCCACAAACGATTGCCGCTTGCCGGGAGGAAGGTAGGCGTTCAACATTTCTTCCATCTCGCGACTGGTTTGTCCCTCCCGTATCATCAATATACCCTCCCGGACCATTTGAATTAAAGTAATTTCTTGGGCCGAGAACGCTTTGAGCTTCTCCGAGGCCGGAAGGAACAGGAAGAATGCCAGAAGGGCGCCGAAAAAGGTGGTGACCAGGGCCAGCGCCATGCTCGGGCCGAGGGTCTCCGGGGTGACGTCGCTTCCAATGCCTTGCAGCATGTTGATCAGGCCGATGAGCGTTCCGACCAGTCCGAAGGAAGGGGCAATCTTTCCCATGAAGCCGAATAACTGTATGCCCTCCTGGTGGCGGCTCCTGACTCCCTCCATTTCGATGGCGAATCGGTGTTTGATGCGATTTGCGGGGGCATCCTGCACGAGGAGGGCGAGTCCGAGCCTGAGATAGCGATTCTGTTCCGTTTGGGCGTCCTTTTCCAGGCTGAAGATCGTATCCTGGGATGCCTTGTGTCCCAGTTCCACCAGGCGCGCTACGGTATCTTCCATGATCGAACCGCGTTCTTCCTTGAAGAGCCTCAGCACCAGCGAGAAAAAATTGAGCACGCGCCGGGCCGGAAAGCTGATGAGAGTGGCGGCCATGGTTCCTCCAAGGCAAATCATGAGGGCTTCCAGGTTCAGAAAAGCTCGCATGCTTCCCTTTTGGAGGGCCATCGCCCCCAAAATGAGCGCTAAACCGACAAACACGCCTATTCCAGTGGACATGCTCCACCCCTCTTCCGCAATAAACAATTGAACCATGGCTTACGGCTTACGATTCGGCAGACCTGCACTCGCATAAGAATACACTATACCATAGCGAAAGACGACTGCCGCTATTTTTTTCACCTCGCCGGAAGCCGGGAGCTCCAGGCTCCGCTACGGTAAAGGGTTGAAAAGACGAAAAAAATGCGATCCCTTTCTTCCATGATTGACATGGCGCGAAACTAAACTTATTTTCACGCTCGAAAGCCTTATCATAGAATGAATGGTATAATTTATCCGTTCTTAATCACCGCCGGGTACGGGGCAGTTCCTGGAAGCTGGAAACCCGTGCGCCGGCACTGACCGTTCAAGTCATACACCTCTTAACCGTAGTGGATTTACGCCAAAGGAGGGAGGAAAGAAGAGAATGGAAAGCACGGCTGAAAACGAAAACAGGTCTCAATACGAATTCAAGGCTGAAGTGAAGCAACTTCTGGACATCCTCGTTCATTCTCTCTACACGAGCAGGGAGATATTCCTGCGAGAGTTGATCTCCAACGCATCCGATGCTCTCGACAGGTTACGGTTTGAAGCCCAGCTCAAACCCGAACTGGCCGGCCCGGAACTTACGCCCGAAATCAGAATCACCTTCGACAAGGATAACAAGACCATAACCATCAGAGATACCGGAATCGGGATGACGCGCGAAGAGGTGATCCAGAATATCGGCACCATAGCAAAATCCGGTTCCGCCGAATTCATCAAGAAGCTGTCGGAGGAAAGCGGCAACCTGGAGAATATCATAGGTAAATTCGGTGTCGGTTTCTATTCGGTATTCATGGTTGCCCGCGAGGTGGTGCTCAAGACCAAATCGTATATCGCGGAAGAGCCGGGTGTGGAGTGGAGGTCGGACGGCCTGGGGACCTACGAAATAACACCTCTTGAAGGAGAGGACCTCAAGCGCGGTACGGTCATCGAGGTCCGCCTGAAGGACGATACCGTCGATTTCGCCGACAGGATGCGGCTTGAAGGGATTATCAAGAAGCACTCCAATTTTATATCCTTCCCCATTTTCGTCCAGGACGAACAGGTAAACACCATCCCGGCCATCTGGCGCGAGCCGAAATTCTCCATCAAGAAGGAGCAGTACGACGAGTTTTACAAGTTCCTCACGTTCGACGCGGAGGAGCCGCTGGAGACCATCCACATTTCCGTGGACGCCCCGGTGCAGTTCAGCAGCCTGCTCTTCATACCGTCGAGCAGTTTCGATATTCCGGGCGTCAGGCGGGAGCCTCCCGGACTCGATCTCTACGTGCGGCGGGTCCTGATTCAGCACGAGAATAAGGACCTGGCGCCGGAATACCTGGGATTCCTGCGCGGCGTGGTGGATTCACAGGACCTTCCCCTGAACATTTCCCGTGAATCCTTGCAGGAGAACATTGTCGTATCGAAGATGACTTCGGTGATCACTCGGGACGTCCTTTCCCACTTGCAGAAGATCGCCAGGGACGACCCCGAGAGGTACAGCCGGTTCTGGAAGGCCCACGGCAGGGTGTTCAAGCTGGGATACAGCGACTTCCTGAACAGGGAGAAATTCATCCCGCTCCTGCGCTTCAATTCCTCGAGGAACGAAGACGCCGCCGGCCTGATTTCCCTCGATGAGTATATCGACCGGGCCAAACCGGATCAGAAGGAAATCTACTACGTTTCCGGACCGAGCCGCGAGAGCTTTGCCATGAATCCGCACCTGGAAATGTTCCGGGACAAGGACCTGGAGGTGCTCTACCTGTTCGATCCCATCGACGAGTTCGCCCTGGAAGGGATTCACAGCTACAGGGAGTTCACCGTCAAGTCCGTCGAACATACGGACCCGAAGAGTCTCGATGCGTTCGAGTCGAAAAAGGACGAGGATAAGCTTGATCCGCTGGATGCGGAGGAAGAGAAGGCTTTCGCGAAACTGCTGGACCGCATGAAGGACATTCTCGGAGACCGGGTGACGGAGGTGCGGGCGTCCGCGAGGCTTTCCGAGAGCCCGTGCTGCCTGGTGAATCCCGACGGCGGGATGACTTCCTCCATGCAGAAAATAATGCAAATCATAGGGAAGGACGCCTCCATTCCGAAGAAGATCATGGAGGTGAACAAGGATCACCAGTTCATACGGAACCTGCTGGCCATATGCAGGGAAAATCCCAGAGACGAATACCTGACCTCCGCCGTGGAGCAGTTGTTCGAGTCCTCCCTCCTCCTGGAAGGCTACCTCAAGGACCCGCACGCCATGGTGGCTCGCATACAGGACCTGTTGAACAAATCGAGCCGGTGGTACCTGGCTGCCGGTAAATGATCCGGCCGATCGTCAATGTTCGGGGCCGTATGTTCGGCCCCGCTTTTCAGTTCGATTCCAGTAACTTTCATGACCCGCAGGTCACTTCCGGTTGTTGCGGCGTGCGTGGGAGGAGAGGGGCCGTGAGGCCTCTCCCTATCCCGATTGGGCGTGTGGATGGAACTAATCGTTCTTGCCTGAAGATGTTCCGGCACGCGTCGGAGGTATTGGAGCTACTCATGAAATGGAAGTCCATCGATAAGATCCCGTTTGGCTCTTACTGTTATACCGTCGTCGATATGAAGCCCAAATGAATACGACGGAGTGGATCTCCGTCGGTACGGGAAGACCTTGCGCGAGCATCCGTATCATGGGCCCGAGCAAGGCTGTTCTCTGTCCCTATTGGCGGAGAACCGATTACGGCATGACGATGTGCGAATTCACCGGGGACCAAAGTCTCAACGAGTATGAAGCCGACGCCGGGGAGAAGGCTCTCGATCATTTTGGCTCCGAAGAACGGCTTCATGCTCATTGGACAAGCATCGTGCTCCACGACGAAGTTAAGTGTTGTGGTATTCATGAGGAGGAGCCGGGTTTGGAACTCCATCTCGCGCCCGCCTTTCTCGAATCACTCCTTGCCGTCCTCGCGGAAGGCGACGGAGACGACGACGAGTTCTATCGAGCGAGGGGCGGGCGGTTCCTGGTGAACTTCCTTGACATTCCGGGCAAGCCGACAGATGATGAGATTGGAATGCGTGTAAGAGATTATATGGCGGAATGGCAAGGGGAATAGCGCGAGGTTGGAGGCCTGGAGCCGGCGCAAAACGGACCCGGATCCTTCGGGATTCGCAACCGGCTTTCTATTGCGCTCTCACCGGTTACGCGGCGCGGGCAATGCGGGCGTGGCCGAGGTTATGAATCAGGCAATCATGGACACACTTACGGTTCGAGAAAGAAGCCGGCGAATGTCCCTGGTGAAGGCCAGGGATACGGGACCGGAAATGGCCGTCAGGCGCCTTGTGTACTCACTCGGATACAGGTACCGGCTTCACGCCGGCGACCTGCCGGGGAAACCAGATATCGTTTTCAGGGGCCGAAGGAAGGCAATTTTCGTACACGGGTGTTTCTGGCACCGTCACGAGAACTGCCGATTGGCCAGGCTACCCAAGTCAAAGTTGGATTTCTGGGTGCCGAAACTCGATGGGAACAGGATAAGGGATGAAGCCAATCAGGCCAGGCTGAGCGGCATGGGGTGGAAGTATCTTGTGGTATGGGAGTGCGAACTGGGAGATCCGCAATCACTTGAGGAACGCATCATTCGCTTTCTTTCGGAGGAATAGGGAATGAAGTCGGTCGAGCTCTTTGCGGGCGCCGGGGGATTGGCGCTTGGTCTGAGTTTCGCGGGTTTCGAACACAGCGCGGTGATCGAGTGGGACAAATGGGCCTGCGATACGTTGCGGGAAAACAAGGCGGCCGGCTTTCCACTGGTCCGAGATTGGCGGGTATTCGAAGGCGATGTCGGAACATTCGATCTTGCCTGCCTGCCCGACAACATCGACCTCGTTTCCGGAGGTCCGCCTTGCCAGCCTTTCTCGCTCGGTGGAAAGCATATGGGCCACAAGGATAGTCGGAATATGTTTCCCACGGCCGTCCAGGTTGTTCGGACGCTGGCCCCGCGAGGGTTCGTTTTCGAAAATGTCAAAGGCATCACAAGAGCCTCCTTTGCCAATTACTTCCAGTATATTCTCCTTCAGCTTTCCTACCCCGAGGTCACCCGAAAGCCCGACGAGGAATGGATCGATCATTTGGGAAGGCTCGAGCGGCACAAAACCTCCGGCAAGGTGAATGGGCTCGTGTACAATGTCGTCGCGCGCCTTCTCAACGCGGCGGATTACGGCGTTCCACAGCGGCGGGAAAGAGTGTTCATCGTCGGGTTCAGGAGCGACATCAAAAGGGAGTGGGCCTTCCCAAGGGAAACCCACTGTCTCGATGCCCTGATATATCAACAGTGGATAACGGGAGAATATTGGGAAAGACATCGAATACCGGAGAAAGAGCGACCCGCCGCGCCGGAGCGTTTTTCCGACAGAATCGCGAAGCTGCGTCAGCTTTCCTTTTCGCGCTCTCGCGAGGCGAAACCCTGGCGCACGGTGCGCGACGCGCTCTCCGGCCTGCCGGACCCCAGGCGACATGGTGCAATGGGCTTCTTTCGCGATCACACATTTCAACCGGGAGCAAAAGCCTATCCGGGCCACACGGGCAGTCCGCTCGACCTTCCCGCCAAGGCCCTGAAGGCGGGTGACCATGGCGTTCCCGGCGGCGAGAACATGATGGTTATGCCGGATGGCTCCACTCGCTACTTCACCGTGCGCGAGTCGGCCAGAATTCAAACGTTTCCGGACGGGTTCAGATTCCACGGCTCGTGGACCGAAACAATGAGACAGCTCGGCAACGCGGTCCCCGTGGCTCTGGCGCATCGCATCGGTCGGAGCATTGCCCTTCACCTGTTGACCGAGGAGGAAACGCGGTTGAAAGAGACTCTGCCGGGAGGACGGTCATGAACCCGACGGAGATGCCCTATAATCCTCTCGACAAGCATAACCTGGGAAAGAGTGTCGCGGATGCCCTTCTCGCGAGAGAAATGGCGGGGCTCGGCGAGATCGAGGCATTCACCGGAGCCGGCATTTACGCGATCTACTATTCGGGTGAATTCGAGCCATACCGGGCCATCTCGTTCCGGTCGGCGGTCGCGCCGCGGGAGATACCCATCTATGTCGGCAAGGCGGTCCCGCCCGGAGCGCGAAAGGGCAATTTCGGTCTGAATTCCGATCCCGGACAGGCTCTTTTCAAGCGGCTCAACGAGCATGCGGAGAGCATAGACCTGGCAACAAACCTGGAAATCCAGGATTTTCATTGTCGATATCTCATTGTCGATGATATCTGGATTCCCCTCGGCGAATCCCTTCTCATCGCGAAATTCTCGCCTGTTTGGAACAGGATAATCGATGGGTTCGGCAATCACGACCCCGGCGGCGGACGCTACAACCAGTTGCGCTCCAGGTGGGATACTCTTCACCCCGGGCGTGGGTGGGCGTTCAAATGCCGGGAGCGCCTTGAAACTCAAGCGCAGATAATTGAAGAATTGCGGGTCTATTTATTGGCGGCGCC
The DNA here is from genome assembly GCA_964407285.1 of uncultured Syntrophobacteraceae bacterium. Taxonomy (GTDB): domain Bacteria; phylum Desulfobacterota; class Syntrophobacteria; order Syntrophobacterales; family Syntrophobacteraceae; genus CAYOVG01. The sequence continues at coordinate 23,991 of CAYOVG010000026.1, read as the reverse complement.
AATTGATGCCGGCTGCTGACAAAGGTCCGAAGCGGATGCAAACCACAATGCTCGCATGGCTCTAAATCCAAGAAGAGAACAGACCGTCTCGGCCGAATCAATCGCCCAACCTATCGCTCAAGCGGACCTTCGATCATGTGGCACATCAAAGCCGATGCTGAAAGCGCGGGTTCGTGCCGGTCCGCGCGGGCCGCTTAGCTGTCGGTTTGGCGTCAGGCCCTGACCGTATCTGTTTCACACCCGTAAGGAGATTTTCCACAGTGGACATCCCACGGATATTCAACATCACTGAAAGTGCTCACCGCATCCACAACCCGATCACACCCGAAAAGCTCGCCACTCTCGGCGCTGCGTTGCGTCTGGAACCGGGCGCCCGAGTGCTCGACCTCGGCAGTGGTTCGGGGGAGATGCTGTGTACCTGGGCTCGCGATCACGGCGTCATCGGCACCGGCATCGACATGAGCCGGTTGTTCACCGATGGGACCCATCAAGGCCGGAAGTGGTGATAGTGCGCGCTCCCAACGACCTGCGGAAGCACTTAATCGATGCACTGCCACGGCTTAATCAGGGGCTTACCGGTTTTATGAGAAGGAGCAGCTCGAGCCTGGAGCTCCGCGCCGAGGGAGGAGACCTTGAACGGGTAGCAGACGCCTTTGCCTGGGTCGCTGAATACGCGCGACGTGCTTAGACGCATGCCGGTGATGTTCGTGGAATCTTCTTTCGCGCGTTGCTCTTTGGCGCCTGCTACCATCAGTGGGCAGTGCGGGTAAATTATCTTGTTGATCAATTTAGCCATATTGATTATTTTATGAATCATGGAGAAGCGAAGACCACACTACAAGCTATCCGAGGTGCAGGCCTTGGTGGCCGATCCAGCAAGTCAACCTTTCACGGTAACGGCTTTGCGCAATGGACTCGCTCTGGGCCTGACAGAACCAGAGATGCGGCAGGTGGTGCTGAAGCTTTCCCGAAGAGACTTCCAAAGGCGATGACTTCGCATGCAGACCATCAGGTGTGGCAGGATGTCTATCACGGTATGACGGAAGAAGGAATAGTCGTTTACATCAAGGTCACTGCCTTTGCCGAAGGTCGTCCACCAGTCATACAAGTCAAGGCGAAGTGAGGTGAGATCATGAAATGCTTAGCCTGCGGCCATTCTGAAATGGTATCCAAGACCCGGGATGAAACACTCTCCCACGGCAACCAATCCCTCACCCTTCACGGGATGCGTGGCGAGTTCTGTCCAGTATGTGGTGAGGGTGTGTGGGATGATGAAAGCTACCGCCGCTACACGGAAGCTCAGGCAGCACTGCTGCGATCCGTCAAAGATGTAAGCGGCGAAATCCGGCGCATCCGGAAGAACCTGAAGCTTACCCAAGCTCAATTGGCCGCGGCCTTCGGTGTAGGCAAGGTGGCGTTCTCTCGTTATGAACGGGGAGAGACGCGTCCACCTGCTCCAGTGGTCAAGCTCCTCAGGTTGCTGGAGCGTCATCCAGACTTGCTGAAAGAAATGAACACCATGTAGTACCTCTGCATTACGAGGCCAAACAACGCCATGCAGCCGGACACGCAACCACGCCGGGCATATACGGCGGTATTCCCTGAAGCTCCTTGGCGGCGTGTTGTCTCCCAAGGCAACATGCTCAGGGCGTACCATCATGTTGTGGGCAATGGCGGGAGTCCCGGCATGGACGGGATGACGGTGAAGGATCCGGTCTTCGGGAGCACCGGCCCGAACTCCGGGAGTCATTGCTTGCGGGCGCCTATGAACCTCAACCGGTCAAACGGGTGATTATCCCCAAGCCCGGGGGAGGGACGAGAAAATCAGGCGTGCCGACCGCGGTGGATCGTCTGATCCGGCAAGCGGTACTGGAGGTATTGCAGCCCGAGTGGGACAAAACGTTTTCGGAGTGGAGCTTTGGGTTTCGACCCGGACGCAGTGCCCATCAGGAGCTCAGGTGCGCACGAAAGCATCTGGGAAGCGGATACGGGTATGTCGTGGGTATGGATCTGGAGAGATTTTTCGATCGAGTAAACCACGACAAGCTCATGAGTGAGGTAGCCGGGCGGGTGTCGGAGTGCCCGGGCTGTACATCAAACGACAACCTCGACCGAATCGTCTTGGTACGTGATCCGTATGCCGGGTGGTGTGGGAGGAGAGGGGCAGCGAGGCCTCTCCCTATCCCGATTGACCCATCTCTTCAAGGATTCGCTTGTGTTGCGGCCGATATTGCTCTATACGGGTCCGCATGGGCATACGATTGTCGGCCCGGAATGAATCCGCAACTCCCGGACCGGGCGCTCCGGATCGGGGGGCATAGTCGAGGGTGAGAAAAGCGCCGGTTGCCCTGCTGATTACCATTTGCACAGTTTTTTCGGTCGGCTGCCTCTTTGACCCGGAGGCTGCCTGTTTATTGCCTGACAGTATGCTGCCCCCGGCTTCGTAATACGCGGTCGCGGGTGGCATGGTTAACCAGATTAACGGTTTTTCCCATGGGAGGGGTAGAATGAGTACATTGAAAGGGAGCAGGACCGAGACGAACCTCATGAACGCTTTCGCGGGCGAGTCGCAGGCGCGCAACCGCTACAACTACTTTGCCGGCAAGGCCAGAAAGGAAGGCTACATGCAGATAGCCTCCATTTTCGAGGAAACGGCGGACCAGGAAAAAGAGCACGCCAAGCGCTTCTTCAGCTTCCTGGAGGGAGGGGAGGCCGAGATCACGGCGAGCTTTCCGGCGGGAGTGATCGGGACGACGCTGGACAATTTGAAGGCTGCGGCGGCAGGGGAAAATCACGAGCATACCCAATTGTACCCGGAATTCGCCAGGGTTGCCGACGAGGAAGGATTTGCCGATATCGCCGCCGTGTTCCGGGCCGTTTCGGTCGCCGAGAAGCAGCACGAGAAAAGATACCGCGACCTCGCGGCGAACATCGAGACGAACCGCGCATTCAAGCGTGGAACCGCGGTTGTCTGGCGTTGCCGCAATTGCGGGTATCTCCATGAAGGGCGGGAAGCTCCCGAATCGTGCCCGGCATGCGCTCACCCCCGCGATTACTATGAACTGCTGGGAGAGAACTGGTAAGAAGCTCGTGGAATGAAGGCAGGGGAGGGGGAGATCCGGTGTGCGGACTTCCCGTCCCGTTTTTGGGATGGAATTCTATGAAGGGTATCAGAAGATTCGGCGCGATAACGAAGGTCCTGGTGAAGCACGGCTTCCACGATGTTGTGGACCGCCTGTTCGCCGGTGAAGACGAGAAACCCAGGGATGTGGAGGAGAAGGACCTGTTCTTCAAGGCGGGGTTTCCGTCTCCGGCGCGCATCCGGATGGTCCTCGAGGAACTGGGGCCGAGCTTCATCAAGTTGGGGCAGTTGATGAGCACCCGTGCGGATATTTTTCCGCCGGAGTATATCGATGAATTCAAGAAACTCCAGGACCAGGTGCCGGCGATTCCCTTCGGCGATGTGGCAAGAGTCATAGAAAGGGAATTGGGGCGGCCGCTCGCCAGGGTCTTCGAGCAGTTCGATTCGGAGCCCATCGCGGCCGCTTCGGTGGCGCAGGTGCATGCGGCGCGGCTCTTTACGGGAGAAAAGGCCGCGGTCAAAGTCGTCCGTCCCGGTATTGCCGGGAAGATACGGGAAGACATCCGCCTGATGTACTACCTGGTCGAGCGGATCGAGAAGGCTTTCGAGATTACCCGTATTCTGGGGCTGTCCAATATCGTCAAGGAATTCGAGCGTACGATCTTCAGAGAACTCGATATGCTCATAGAGGCGGGCAATATCGAGAAATTTGCCTATAACTTCAAAGATATCGATGAAATCTGCATCCCGAAGGTCTACTGGAGCTACACCACCAGGTCGGTCCTCGTCATGGAGTTTATCGAGGGAGTCAAGATGGATGAGGTAGACGCCATCATTGCCTACGGGATAGATCCCAAGGAAGTGGCCCTCATAGGCCTGCGCTCTTTCTCGAAGCAACTCCTGGAATTCGGATATTTCCATGCGGACCCGCACCCCGGCAATACCATCGTCATGCCCGACGGACGGGTGGGGCTGGTGGATTTCGGCATTACGGGATACCTGGACGAGGAGACGATGCGGCAGGTGGCGAACATTTTCCTCGGATATGCCGAGCACAACTACGATCTCGTGATGGATGCGCTGCAAGGGGTGGGACTGATCGACGAGGAAACCATGGACCTGCGGGAGTTCCGAACGGACCTCAAGGACACCAGCGAACCGTTCTACGGCCGCTCCCTGCAGTACATCTCCGTGATGGATGTCTACGACCAGATCATCCAACTGGTGCTCAAGTACCGCATCCTCATGCCGCGAAACCTGCTGCTCCTGCTGAAGACGTTCATCCAGACCGAAGCCCTCGGGAAGATTCTCGGAAGCGACGCCAGCATCCTGGAAGTCACCCGGCCCTATGCCAGGAGGCTCATAGAACGCGGCTATGAAGCCAGAAAGCTCTTCGGAAGTTTTCAGCGGGACATCCGGGTGGCCGGCGGTTATGCCAAAGGGATGCCGAAATTCATCCATGATATCCTCAGGCAGACGGCCCGGGGCAAACAAAGGATCGAGCTTCGCCACACGGGATTGGACGGCGTGGATCGCCGGATCGAGAAGGGCGTCAACCGGCTCACCGTCGGCATGGTTATATCCGCATCCCTGCTGGCCGCGGCTCTCATTCTCAACTCGTCCCAGACGGTCCTGACGTTCACGATAGATTTCTTCGGCCCGCAGTCCGTGTCCGTAACCGCGCTGCTCGGCATTATCGGATACGTGGTCGCCACCCTGCTGGGGGGATGGCTCATCGTCTCCATCCTGCGTTCCGGAAGGTTGTGAATGATAAAAAATGCTGCATGACGGGACATCCCTGGTATATTATTGGCATACGTGAGAAGCAAAGAAAATACGTAGATGCCGGGCAGGCCGATGATGTCATCGGTCGCCGCACCGGGCACGGCGCTTATATTTGGATGCGGGGTTTTAGAAGAAGGGGGCGAGCGGAGAAGCTATGGACGTAAAAATTATAAATCCTTTCCTGGCGGCAACATCCAATGTATTGAAAACGATGGCCATGATAGATCCCGTGCCCGGAAAGCCTTTTCTGAAGAAAGATGAGACTGCCCATGGGGATGTCTCGGCCATTATCGGAATTACCGGGGCCGCTCAGGGATCGATGTCCCTCAGCTTCACGGAGCCCTGTATTCGGGCGATAGTAGCGAACCTGCTGGGTATCGAGGTCAAGGAACTCAACGAGGAGGTGAAAGACGCCGTCGGGGAGTTGACCAACATGATCTGCGGAGACGCCCGGCGTAGACTGGCGGAGGACGGATTTGCGCTTCAGGCGGGGATTCCCACCATCGTATCCGGAAAAAACCATAGCATCACCCATATTCACAAGGGCCCATGTCTCGCCGTTCCCTTCAAGACAGCCAATGGGAGTTTCGTCGTTGAGGTGGCGTTCAACAACTAGTAGTCCCGGCGCAAACGCATCCCTATCGGCGGGACGGGGACGAAACCCCGTCCCCGTCCCGCCATAGGCTTATTCCATCTCGGCGAGGTTTCCGCTTCCCGTACTCCGCCTTGCAAGCCGTGATTTAATGAACCATGCGCCCCCGACCAGGAGGAACACCCCGACCACGATGTCCACCTGGTGGGAGTATTTCTGGATAATGGTCCAGTGCTCCCGCAGCTTCATGCCCAATACGAGCAGGAAGGTATTCCAGATGGTTGCGCCGATGAGCGTCGCGGCCAGAAACGGCGCCAGGGGCATTTTTCCCATGCCCGCCGGTATCGAGATGAGATGCCGTACAACGGGAACGAACCTTCCAAGGAAAATGATAATCGTGCCGCCCCGCCGGTGGAAGAACCGTTCGGTGAGTTCGAGATCGTGCCTGTCCAGAAGCAGGTACTTGCCTACCTTGAGAACGACCGGTTTTCCGCCGTAGTATCCCATGTAGTATGAAATCAGCGATCCGATAATAGAGCCGATGCTGGTGGCGAATATGGCGGCCCACAGGTTCCACTTGCCGTCGACCACCAGGAAGCCGACGAAAGGCATGACCGCCTCGCTTGGTATGGGGGCTATCATGCTCTCCAGGGCCATCAGGAAAGCCGCTCCGAAATAACCGGTCGTATCAAGGCATTTTACCGCAAAGTTGGACACCATTTCCGTAAGCATTCTCAAACTCCTTTATTATGTTCCTGTTTTGTCCGCGCGAACGGAAAACCGCCCGATGAATGGGCGTTCTCGAATTTCGCGATGGAATTGCCGGAATTCGCAGGTTATCCTTGTAAATTTATGGATAAGCACGAAAAGGCAATTTACATCTAAATCCCGAGGAGTGCAAATAAATTGCTTTTCCATGACTGATGGATGTTGCGGATTCATCGCATTTCCATTATAGATGGCGCGTTGGTTGGGATAATCGTTGCTCGCTTCGCGTTTAAAAGTCCCTTTCAAGGTGCTAAAATACCGTGCGTTGATTACGCTCCTTTTGACTTTCACCCTGCAATACGGCAGGGCTGGACAAATTTCGAACCAGTACGGGTTTGATGAAAAGATGGCTGATTTCATACTCGAAGAACTCCTGACGGACAAGAAGAATCTGGAGCAGATCCTGGACAACCTCATGGAAGGCATCATAGCCCACGACAAGGATAGGCGTATTCTGTTCTTCAACCGGGCTGCGGAGAAAATAACCGGCTATTCCAAGGAGGAAGTGATCGGCAGGGATTGCCACGAGGTGTTCGGCAGTCCGTTTTGCGGGAAGCGTTGCTCCTTTTGCGGCGGGGCTCCCGATTCGCTGACTCACGTGGACTATCCGCTGAGTTTTACCAACAGGCAGGGAGAGACGCGCCGGATCGAGATGTCGGTCACCGGGATGACCGATGACAAGGGGTGTTTCACGGGGGTCCTTGCGGCATTTCGAGACCTGACCGACCTGATCGGGCTGCAGATCCGAATGGGGGAACTCACGAGTTTTTCCGGTATCATCGGCCAGGATTACAAGATGCTCCAGTTGTTCGAACAGATCAGGGAACTGGCCGTCAACGAGTATCCCGTCCACATCTACGGCGAAACCGGCACCGGCAAGGAACTTGTGGCGGCTGCCATCCATAACGAAAGCGGGAGAGGCGGCGGCCCCTTCGTGCCCGTCAACTGCGGCGCGCTTCCGGAAGGTCTTCTGGAGAGCGAACTCTTCGGACACGTGAAGGGGGCCTTCTCGGGCGCCATCCGGGACAAGAAGGGACGCTTCGAACTGGCTCACGGGGGCACCATCTTCCTGGACGAGGTTTCGGAACTGCCCAAGTCCATGCAGGTGAAGCTCCTGCGGGTCCTGCAGGAGGGAAAATTCGAGCGGGTGGGGGGAGAGGCGACCATCTCGGTGGACGTTCGGGTCATCAGCGCCGCGAACCGGGAACTCAAGAGGGAAATGGAGAAGCAAAACTTTCGCGAGGACCTCTACTATCGCCTCAATGTGGTGCCCCTGCAGATTCCGCCCCTGCGGGAGCGAAAAAACGATATCCCTTTGCTGGCGACGCACTTCCTCCGTAAGGCCGCGAAGCAGGGGCGAAAACCCCCCATCGGGATTTCGCGCGAAGCCCTTGCCGTCATGATGGATTACCCCTGGCCCGGGAACGTTCGCGAACTGCAGAATGCGGTCCACTTCGCTATAGTCAAATCCAAGGGAAAGCTCATCCAGAACGATGATCTGCCCATGGAATTGAGGCAGCGGGAGGTGAAAGCCGCCGCTCCCGGACCCCCCCGGAAGCTGGATGCGGATGCCGTGCGCGCGGCGCTCGAACGGAGCGGGGGGAACAAGGCAAAGGCCGCGAGGCTCCTCGGGGTGGGACGCGCCACTCTGTACCGGTTTCTGGCCGATTCTCCAAATGTCTCATAATACAGTTGTGTATCACCCTTTCGGTCGAGACAGGCCCGGACGTCCTTTCCGGGCCTCTGTTTCTTTTATGTTTGTGGAATCCCGTTGATTTCACTCCTGCCGGCGGTTCGTGTTCCGTTCGTGATTGTCTCGCTGTGTCGCATCTGTTTTCCGGGCCCGTTTTGTACCTCGCCCCGCGCCTCGCCTTTCCCGCCCGAGGTGGTATGAAGTGTGCTTATTAATCGGGCGGTTTATTGGTTTTGTCGGCGTCCGGCCATCTTTGGGCATCATTTCCCGGGATGAGTATCCGAAAATGGCGCCTATCGGACTACGGGACCAGGAGATAGAGTGGGAGAACCGGCAGGCGACCGCGGGTCTGCGTTTTGGAGTGAAGATCGAGATGAGGCCGTGTGACAGGATAATAAGAAAGACCCTCGAGTTGGCTGAGCGCATGAAGGCCATAGCCGACGAAGGAGACGCGGTGAGGGAGGATGTGAACTGCGGCGTGCTCTACGGGATTCTGCGCGACTCCGCGTTCAAGATAGCGAGGTTGGCCGAGGAGGAGAAAGCGGCCCACATGCGCAAGGGATTGTGGCTGGAAGATGATGAGTGACCGGGATCATCTCACAATACAATAGGGAGAGGAGAGGTAACCAATGGACGTCTTGATGCTTTCGCGATTGCAGTTCGCCGTCGCAACTTTTTTTCATTTCTTGTTTGTTCCCCTTACGCTGGGCCTTTCTCTTCTCATCGCCTTCATGGAAACTCGATACGTGAGAACGGGCGATGAAGAGTACAAAAGAATGGCGCAGTTCTGGGGGAAGCTGTTCCTCATCAACTTCGCTATCGGCGTTGTGACGGGAATCACCCTCGAATTCCAGTTCGGCACGAACTGGTCCAGGTATTCCCGGTATGTCGGGGACATCTTCGGGTCGCTCCTGGCGATCGAGGCCACGACGTCATTCTTTCTCGAATCCACGTTCATCGCCGTTTGGGCGTTCGGCTGGAACAGGCTGTCCCCGAAGATGCACGCCGTGAGCATCTGGCTGGTCGCCATTGCCTCCAACCTGTCCATGGTGTGGATTCTCATCGCCAATGCGTGGATGCAGCACCCCGTGGGGTACGTCATCCGGAACGGCCGCGCGGAACTGGACGACTTCTGGGCCATCGTAACCCAGGAATTCGCCTGGCAGCAAATCTTCCATACAGCGTTCGCCGCTTACGTTCTGGCGGGTTTTTTCGTGATGGGGGTGAGCGCCTACCATTTGCTCCGCAAGCAGAACGTGAGCTTCTTCAACCGGTCTTTCCGGATAGCCCTGACGTTTTCGTTTGTTTCCAGCATCGTGGCGATCTTCCATGGCCACATTCACGGCGGTGAAGTAGCCAAGGTGCAGCCCGCCAAGCTCGCCGCCATGGAATCCTTTTGGGAAACCACCAAGGACGCGCCCCAATTCCTGCTGGTCATCCCCGATGAGAAAAACGAGAGGAACCTCGTTGAATGGGGAGAAATCCCCGGCGGTTTGAGTCTGCTGGCTTTCCACGACAGGGAGGCCGTCGTGCAGGGGATAAAGGACTTTCCCAAAGAGGACCGGCCCCCGGTGACTTCCGTATTTCTTGCTTTTCGTATCATGGTGGGGCTTGCCGTCGTATTTTTCCTCCTGACCGCTTATGGATGGATCGTGCGGAAGCGGTTGATGGAACAGCCACTGTATCTGCGGATGATGCTGGGCGCCATACCTCTTCCATACATAGCGGCGGAAGCAGGCTGGTTCCTGGCCGAAGTGGGAAGGCAGCCGTGGGTGGTCTACGGCGTGATGAGGACCGCCGATGCGGTTTCGCCCATCTCCGCGTCTCATGTCGGGGTCTCGCTCGCTGCTTTCATCGTGATCTATTCCCTTATCGGATCTGCCGGTTTCTATCTCATAACCAAGTTTGCCCGCAAAGGACCCGAACCCGTCGAGGTTCCCGTCGTTCAGTAGAGGGAAGGAGAAAAGATGTTGGAATCGATCTGGTTTATTCTCTGGGGTGTGCTCTGGGCGGTCTACTTCATGTTGGACGGCTACGACCTGGGGCTTGGAATGCTGGCTCCATACTATGCCAGGAACGACATTGAACGGCGAGTTATCTACAATGCGATGGGGCCGTTCTGGGACGGGAACGAAGTGTGGCTCATTACGGCCGGCGGGGTTACTTTCGCGGCTTTCCCCACCACCTATGCGGTCATGTTCAGCGGCCTTTACTCCGCGTTGCTGCTCATACTCTTCGCGCTCATCCTTCGTGGGGTGTCCTTCGAATTCAGGAGCAAGCTGGAAGACGTCAGGTGGAGGAAGGTCTGGGACGCCTGCTCCGCGGTGGGCAGTTTTCTCCCCGCGCTGCTGTTGGGGGTAGCTTTTGCCAATATCTTCCAGGGCATTCCCATAGATGGGGAAGGGGTCTACCAGGGCACGCTCTTCACGCTGCTCAACCCCTACGGTCTGCTGGGGGGAGCGCTTTTCCTGTGCCTGTTCATGGTTCACGGCTCCATCTGGCTGGCCATCAAGGCCGAGGGGGACCTCCACGACAGAGCGGCCGCCCTGGTTTCCAGGCTCTGGGTGGCGCTTGCGATCGTAGCCGTGGTTTTTCTGGCCGCGACATGGTTTTCCACCAGGCTCTACGACAACTACCTGAAGAATCCCTTCTTCTTCACCGTTCCGATCGTTCTGATACCGCTCATCATGGTGACGGCGCTCTTCATGACGCGGGTATTCATCGGGCGGGCGCAGTGGTGGAATGCCTTCTTCGCATCGAGCACGACCATAATCGGCGCGACGCTGTTCGGAGTGGCGGGCCTGTACCCGAACCTCCTTCCCTCCAGTCTGAATCCGGCTTTCAGTCTGACCATTTTCAACTCCGCGTCGAGCCCGCTCACGCTCAAGATCATGCTCGGAGTGGCTCTGACGTTCGTGCCGGTCGTGATTGCCTACCAGGCCTGGATTCACTACATATTCAGGGACAAGGTGAAGGAAGAGCACATTACTTCTTCGTTTGACGCCTACTGATTTGGTGGTTCCAGCGTAGGCAACGGGCAAGACGGCGAGCCGGAAATCGGATGAAGGGGAAAGTGCCGGATTTCGATTTCCGGTTTGCATTTCAATGATTTATCGGTGAGGACCGCGGGAGCCCGGTGTTCCCTTGCCGAGCCCGAAACCCGACCCTGCCGGGGCGGTTGCTGTGAACAGTCCCGGAAAACCTTCTCAAGTAACCCGATCGAAACCCGCCAGGCATTTCAGAATTTGAAACCTGCTGTGAAATCAGCTTCTTATCAGGTACCTGGAAGCGGTATCCGATGTCCGATTCGATTCAATGAGGCTCGGAAGATCCAGCCGACAGGATGGATTCAACCAGAGCTTTAATCTGCCTTTCGGCGAGGGAACCCTTGGTGACGAAGTGGCTGGCGCCCGCCTGAAGTGCGGCTTCACGGTATTCCGGAAGGTCATAGCTGGTGTGGATGACAATGGTGATTTCAGGGTGGCTCGCCTTGATCTTTCTGGTGAGCTTTATGCCGTTTTCTCCGGGAAGCCTGATGTCCATGAAAATCAGGTCGGGACGAAGGGTCTCCACCTTTTCCAGCGCTCCCGCCGCATCTACCGCATCTTCGATCGCGTATGCGGGAAAGCAGGAGGTCAGCACCTTCTTGAAGGATTGTCGGAACATCGGATTGTCTTCTACAATTAACAGCTTATACATTTAGCTAACTCACCTGAACGTTGCTCATCTCAAAGAAATAACGAATACTGAGCTTCGCTGAATATACCCGGTCTCACTCCGGCCCAAATGGCCACCGCAGCCTGTTCCCAATATAGATAGGCGTATTCTATAGCATAACGAAAAGCAGAATAACATATTTTTCTTCACATCCGCAAACGATTATTCAGTTTTGCCAGTCTCCGCCTGAACTTGCTTCAACATGCATCTATCTTCACGGCTTTGCGCAATAAATCGGTGACTACCCCGATTCCGCGCGGGCGGATTGGCTCGCGCCCGTACAATGATTATCAGAAGTAGTAGAGGTGGTAATGCTTTTTGTCATAAGGTCTCTCCCGATACCGCACAGCCTCCATTGCAAAGGTGGAATTCCGGGAAAAGGGACTTGGAGATGAATTCCTGGCTTCCCGGTAATGATAGAACTAAAACGGAAAATGTCAAAGGCCCAATGTCAGGAATCTGCGTTTTCGAGTATCTTTCCAGGCACGAGGGAGGTTCGGCCATGAACAGAACGCTTTTGGTTTTGGCCCTGCTGTTGTTTCTCATCATCATGGTGACGCCGAGGTACGGGGATATTCAACTGGTTGGAAGCGCCGTCGGCCAGCAGGCGATAGCTCAGCCAGTCGTTATCATGAAATGCGTGGACAGGCTGGACATTACTCCTAGGCAGTTCCTCGTTGGAACCTTCAGTTCCAGCACGCTTGCTCCCAAGGCGTCTCCTGGAGCGAACTGCGCCCAGGCGCTTTCCGACCTTATGAGCGCGGGGTACCGGATTGTCAGCGCCGAGCGCAGCGAACCCTTCGGCTCCATCGCCGAGCCGGCGCAATCGACGGGTATGATTTACACCCTTGTCGGAGGGGGATTGCCGTAACCGGCCTCGAGCAGTGTAACTCCATCGACTTTCGGCATGACGGCAGGGGAGCGGTTCTTCCTGTCGCTCATTTCGACCTTCCCTCCCCATGAACCACGCTCGAATTACGTGGTCATCCGTCCACGCATACCTGGATTACCCCATTTTTCAGCCGCCCGGTATTCGGTTATGTATAAAGGTCGAATCAATCGTAAATCCATCGAAACCATTGATGATCAGGAGTAGAAATAATGGCGATTTTAGAAGATGTGTTGGCTGAAGGATTGAGTCCTCCGGGGATTGCCATAGGCGTGGGCGCCCTGTTGCTGGCTCCCGTGGCGTTTTCCGTGGCCGGCAATGTGCTCAAGCCGCTGGCCAAGATGGCCATCAAGGGCGGTCTGATTGCTTATGACCAGGGCAGGGGGTACATCGCCGAATTCAGAGAGACCATGTCGGATCTTGTCGAGGAGAGCAAGAGCGAGCTTTCCCAGGAGCACGGCCAGGTTGCGGTTCGCACGCAATCGATCCCGGTGCGGGACCGTGACAGGCCCTCCACATCGGTGAGGCGTGAGCAGGCTCAAACGCAGACGAACGAACCACAACTGGAAACGGAGGGCGGTGCGGTCTAGCCGTCGCGTAGGGCGGGGAACGGCAGTATTTGCCGTTGTCCGGTCGTACCGCGGACCAGGTCCGGCGAGTACCGCCGTTTCCCGCTCTGCCGGAATGCTGTCCTGATGAATGCCGGCGAGTCTGAGAGCCGGATGCCGGTCTTTTCCGGCTTTGTCGCGGGCGGAGATGGAGCATCGCTCCGCCGTCTCCTCATACACGCCGGCAGATGGTTCAGGGTTTGCTCGTGGGGACGGGCCGGTCCTTCTCCTCCGGCTGTTTCATTACTCCGACCTGCGGGACTTTCGCCAGCATTTCGATCGTATGCGGGGCCGACTCGATATCATCGGTCAGGTCTTCTCCCGCATAGTGCCGCTTCATGTGGGAGCCCCCTTTCCATAGTCTGCTTTTGCTCACGTCGTATACCTTGCCCCTGCACGCCACGTAAGCCGGTTTTCCGTTCATGCCGTTGAATTCCGCCAGAGATTCCAGATCGAATTCCTTCATGCGCTCACCTCTTTGCCTTTCATTCAGCCTCATTACCTTTTCCGGATTGTCATCCCCGGATTCTTCGCAGCGCCGCACTTCTCCACCGGGGGGAGACCGGCTTCTCGGACCGACCCGAACTCGAGACCCCGGGCCGATCTCCTTCTTGGGAGTCGTGACTTGTTACACGCCCCCGAAACGCTCTTCCAGGTTCTATAGCATTTGCCGGTTCTTAAGGCTACTTCCCCGTAAAGGTCGGGTCGCCGTCGAAACGCTTGCCGATTCGCTCAGATTATGATACGTGCCTCACGTTCCGCAAACCGTTCGACTCGACAATCCGGAGCCGTCCCCGCATTCTTCATCTGAACTGGAGGAATCGAGCAGTGCCTGCCAATGCAATCACCTTCCTGCTGACCGGCATGATCTTCGGCATGAGCGCCGGTATTTCTCCCGGCCCCTTGCTGACCCTGGTCATTTCCGAAACGTTGCGGCACAATATTCGTGCGGGTATCAAGGTCGCCGTCGCGCCTCTCGCAACGGACGCGCCGATCGTACTTTGCACGTTTTTCGTGCTGTCGCGCCTGGCCGACGTCAAGCCGCTCCTGGGCGTAATATCGCTCCTGGGGGGAGTTTTCATAGCGTATGTGGCTTGGGAGACTATAACAATCCGGGGCGTGGAAGCGGACATCGACGCCGTCAGGCCCCATTCGCTCAAGAAGGGCATAGTGACGAACTTTCTCAGTCCTCATCCCTACATGTTCTGGCTTGCCATCGGCTCGCCGACCCTCGTGAAAGCGGCGGATATGAACATAATCTACTGCATCATGTTCATATCCGGCTTTTACGCATGCATCGTCGGGTCAAAAATAGCGGTTGCGGTTGCAGTGGGTAAGTTTCGCTCTTTTCTCCAAAGCAGAACCTATATCTATACCATCAGATTCCTGGGTGCTGTTCTTATAGTGTTCTCGGCCCTCTTCATCGTGGATGGTCTCAAGCTATTGGGAATCATTCAAACTTAGGTTTGCCCTCGGGTGTTTCTCCTTCAGCCGGAAACTCGGAAAAGGGAAACGGCTTTCTATTCTCGTTGAGAGTAGTGTAGCGCATGATCCTGTAAGCATACGAGGCCACCTTATTGGAGAAATTCCTGACGGGCTGGCTGTACTTCTGAGTGATCAGCAGATAGATGAACTGGAATATAACCGTGATCTGGATAACCGCTTTCAGCACCTCGAATATAACGAGGTAGAGCAGGGTGTAGAGTAACCGGATGCCAATATCCTTCCGGGATGGGATGCCTTCGCTCGTCACATCGGTAATTCTTTCAGTCTCTTCCATTACTTAGCTCCTTTCAGCATGCATATTCAGTTTCAGAACCAGGGCCGATGAAGCATACAGGGGTCTGACTCTATAGAAGAACGGGGGCGATTATACAACAAATGCCCGCGTAGGGAAAGCACGATAGATGCGCCTGGGAAAGGAATTCAGCGGGTATGCCTGCCCCGGTTGAAAAGTTCTTTTCGCAGTCTCCCGGCTTCGTCGTGGGAAGGGGCGGGAACGGGCCTGCCGGATATGAACGACGCCGGCATGATCCCGATGAGCGAGTTGAGCACCCATACGGTTTCCGCCCCGAGAAGGTCGCCGACCGCGCACTGTCTCCGTTCGATTTCATAACCCGCGTTGCGAAGAAGCGCCTCCACCTGCCTGATGGTGATGCCGGGAAGCTGACAGCGTGCGGCCGGCGTCCACCAGTGTCCTTTCGACCGTATGAGGAGCGATCCCGCGGCCGTTTCGGCGACATGGCCTTCATGGTCTATTATAACGGCTTCATCGGCGCCCGCGTCGACTGCCGCCTGCCGGGCCGCCATGAAGAACAGGTAGTTGAGGGTCTTGTGGGCGGAGAGGGGTGGAGAGAAGCCTTCCGCGCAGACGTGCAGCCGCCATCCCGCCATGTAAGCATGAGGGCCGGGAGGAGTGTAGCTTTGAGCAATCATGCAGACGGTGGGGGATGCCGGCGTGTCGGGCAGTCCCATGCCGGGGGAAGACGGGCCGCGGCTGACCATGAGCTTCACCGAAGCCGTATCCCCTTCGAGATTGTTCCGCAGGAGCAGTTCACCCGGAATATCTTCGATATCCGCAGGGAGGCGCGCCGGGATTCGCAGGGCCTCGAGCGAATTCCGCAGCCGCTCCAGGTGCTCGCGCACGTAGAGGGCAAAGCCCGATTCCGCCCGCATCGTTTCGAATACGCCGTCGCCATACTGAAATCCCCTGTCCAGAGGGGAGATGGACGCCTCCTCCAGGGGAATAAACCGGCCGTTGAGCCAGACGACCCGGCGGGCATTTCCACCCGGGTCGTGGTTGTGGTTCTGCTCCCGGTCCGGCGCCGGACGATGGTCCGTACTCGTCGTGGGACCCTCCCGCATCATTGGTTTTCCTTCCCGCCTTCTTCCCGGCCTTCTCCCAGCTTTTCGATGACTTCGAACATGGTGCGCCCCTTGTGCAGCGTCTCCTGGTATTCGTCTTCTTCACGGGAATCATACACCACTGCGCCGCCCACCGACCAGCAGCATCTTTCTCCGTGCACGAGCGCGGTCCTGATGGCGATGTTCAGGTCCAGGTTGCCGTGCCAGCCCAGGTAGCCGATAGACCCGGTGTAAATGTGCCGCGCGTGCGGTTCGAGTTCGTCGATGACCTCCATGGCGCGGATCTTCGGACATCCCGTGATGGAGCCGCCGGGGAAGGTGGCGCGAAGAATTTCGCCGTGAGTCACCTCGGGATCGAGTTCACCGGTTACGATGGAGATGAGGTGGTAGACGTTCCGGTAGGCTTCGATGCGCTTGTGTTCGGCGACTTTTATGCTTCGCGGGCGGCAGACCCGTCCGAGGTCGTTTCGGAGGAGATCGACGATCATGGACAACTCCGCGTCGTCCTTCGGGCTCCCCAGCAGGTCTTCCCTGAGCGTCCGGTCTTCCATCGGGGTTTCTCCCCGCTTCCTGGTGCCCTTGATGGGACGGGTCTCGATAGTGGTCCCGTCCCTGAACAGGAACCGCTCCATGGATGTGGACAGCACCTGGTGGTCGCCCGCATGGATGAAGGAGTAGAAGGGGGCCGGATTGAGTGCGAACAGGGATTCCCACAGCACGAACGGGTCCCCCTGGAACGGGAACTCGAAGCGCTGGGAGAGATTGACCTGGTACACGTCTCCCTGGCGGATGTAGCGCCGGATCTTGCGGACGGCGTCGAGATAGGCTTCGTGGGCGAAATTGCTCTCGAGCGCTCCCACCCGCATGGGGACGGACCGGGGGGGGGCGGAAACCACCGTATCGATTCCATTCGTCCCCACTCCGGGGATTACGCCGGGAATACGCTCCCTTTCCTTCGCGTCTTTGGCCCCCGCCTCTGCGCAGAGAGCGACGTAAATGGAAGAAGAGACATCTTCCAGTCTCCCCGTCCACCCGTCTTTCGGTTCTCCCGTCCTCCCGTTTGCTGCTCCTTCCGTCCACCCGTCGGTCTCTTCGCAGATCAGTTCCATGCAATCGAGACTTCCCGTCCGGCGGTCGTGGACATAAATCCTGCGCGGCCATGTGAGATAGATGTCCGGCAGGTGGTGGTCGTCCAGGACGGTCTGAGGCAGTCGTTCGATCACGTTCTTGAGGTCGTACGCGAAATAACCCATTGCCCCCCCCGAGAATGGACGGACGATCATGGAGAAGTCGGGGCGCACCGCGTCGAACAGGTCATCCAGGGCGGCGAGAGGGTCTCCCGTACCGCGCCGGGACCCGCCTGGAAAATGGATTTCGTAGGAATCACCCTTGCTCGTAAACGTCATGAAAGGGTTGCACCCGATGATCGAATAGCGGCTGCAATCGAGATCTCCACCGCTCAGGAGCACTACGGTGCCGGGATTTGCGCCGTACGCGCGCGCGTATTTAAGAAATCCCGCATCGTCCACGCCGTGTTCGATGCGAAGGTGCCTTGCCGTTCTAACCGATATTTTCGTCAATGCTGAAAGTCCCCAATCATCAACACATACTGAACTCACGACTTTCCGTAATTCGAAATTCCCGGTTCAGAGCCAGGAAATTCTCCACAAGCCTGTACCCGTACTCGCTCATGAAGGACTCCGGGTGGAACTGCACTCCGCAAAGAGGCCAGGAACGATGCCGTATGCCCATGACGACGCCGTCCCCGGCATGCGCCAGGGGCGACAGCAGCGGCGACCGGATGTCGATGCACAGCGAGTGGTAGCGGGCGACCTGGAAAGGGGAGGGGATGCCGTCGAAAATGCTCTCACCCGAGTGGTGGACGGCGCAACGCTTCCCATGCATGGGAACGGGGGCCTTGAGCGTCCTGCCTCCGAAGACTTCGTTGATCACCTGCATCCCGAGGCACACCCCCAGGATCGGAACGCGAGGGCCGAACCTCTCCACCACGTCCTTGCTGATCCCCGCATGAGCCGGGTCCTTGGGGCCGGGGGATATGCATATCCAACCGGGATTCATTGCGTCAATGGCGTCGAGCGTGATCTCATCGTGCCGGAACACCCTGACGTCCAGGTCGAATTCATAAAAGAGCTGCACCAGATTATAGGTAAAAGAGTCGTAATTGTCGATCATTACAAGCTGCATCGCGTCTCCTCCAAACAAAAAAGCCACCCCGACCTCAAGGTCTGGATGGCTTCCGCCTGACATAACCCGCCCCTCCTATCGCAGAAACAGAAGCCTTTGTCAAGCACTTCGTAATAAGTTATATGTCGTACAAGCATCGGCGGGTCCTTGCCGCAGGATGTCCGATTGGTCCGCCGATCGCCCTCCCGGGTCGCGAGGATGCGTGTGTTGATCGTTGCCGCTTGACCGGCGCTGTCGAAGGAGTGATTGTATGCTGCTGAAGTCTTTTCTTGTCTGCGTTGTACTTGTGGCCATATCCGGTTGTTCGAAGGATGAATTCTATCGGAATATCTACGACGGTTTGAGAAACCGGGCCGAGCTGGAAGATCCCGAGAGGAAAGGGCCGCCCGCCGCGGAAGATACGATAACGTACGATCGCTACAAAATGGAAAGGGAGAGGGCTTTGAAACGCGACGGCGAGGATATCCAGTAGCATGTACGACGACAAAGAGCTCGGCGAGTATAGGGACCTCCTGAAGCCCCCCGAACATTTCGAGGACGGGTTCGGCTGGAAATCGATAATCGGAGCGGTTTTTATCGGTTTTCTGATGATGCCCGGCTCGATGTACCTGGGGCTCGTTGTCGGTACCGGGGTGGGACCGGCCGCACGTTGGGTGACCATCATTCTCTTCGCCGAAATCGCCAAACGCGCCTACACGCAAATGAAGCAACAGGAGATCTTCGTCCTGTACTACATGGCGGGGGCGGCGATGGCCTCGCCCTTTTCCGGGCTCCTCTGGAACCAGTACCTGGTCCAGTCCGAAGCCGCGCAGATGCTCGGGCTCACCGGCTTCATCCCCGCCTGGGTAGCTCCCCAACCGGCATCGGGCTCCCTGATCGAAAGGACGTTCTTCCACAGGGACTGGCTCATACCCATCCTCGTTCTCGTCGGCTTCGAACTCATTCAGGCCGTGGACCACTTCGGCCTCGGGTATGCCCTCTACCGGTTCACCTCCGACGTGGAGAGGCTGCCGTTTCCCATGGCTCCCGTCGGGGCGCTGGGGAACATGGCGCTCGCCGAATCGACCCGGAAGAACGAAACCGGCTGGAAATGGAGGGTTTTCGCCATCGGCGGGATGATCGGACTGGTGTTCGGCGCATTCTATGTGCTCCTGCCCGCGGCGTCCGGCGTGCTCCTTTCCGAACCCTTGAGGATTTTTCCCATTCCCTGGGTGGACCTCACCCGTTCCACAGAGGACTTCCTGCCGGCCGTCGCCACGGGAATTCAGTTCGACCTGGGACTCCTGTTCATAGGCATGGTGCTGCCCTTCTGGGCGGTCATAGGAGGGGCGATAGGCTTACTCGTGACGTTCATCGCCAACCCCATCCTCTACCACCACGGCATACTGCATCGCTGGCACAAGGGGATGAGCACCGTCGATACCGTCTTCGCCAACAACTTCGATTTCTACATGAGCTTCGCCATCGGCCTGGGACTCGCCATTGCGCTCATCGGCATCTTCCAGGTGATTACCGGGTTTCGCCAGAGGGACCAGGAGCCGTTTCGGCGTCGCCTGAATAGACTCTTCCAGCCTCCTCCGGGGCGCGGAGACTTCAACATCTGGATCGCCATCGCCATTTACGTGTTTTCCACAGCCGGGTATATCGTCCTCTCCTCGATGCTCGTTCCGGGGTTTCCGTGGATCTTCCTGGTGGCCTACGGGTTTCTCTACACCCCTTTCATATCCTATGTCTCGGCGAGGATGGAAGGCGTTGCGGGCCAGTTCGTGAACCTTCCGATGGTGCGGGAGGCGAGCTTCATCGCTGCAAGCAGGTACTTCGGCTATCAGGGAATAGACATCTGGTATGCCCCGATTCCCTACCACAATTACGGGAAAGCCACCGTCCGGTGGAGGGAGATCGAACTCACGGGCACCAGTTTTAGAGGCATCATCAAGGCGGAGCTTCTCATCTTTCAGGTCGTGATGCTGGCGAGCCTCCTGTTTTCGCAGTACATCTGGCGGCTGGCTCCGATTCCGTCCAACCAGTACCCTTATGCCCAGGAACTCTGGCATCTGCAGGCCCTCAATACTCTGCTGCTGCAAAGCGCCACCCTGGAGGGAAACTCCCCCTTTTTTCAGGCGCTCAAGCCGGAGTACATCGCATGGGGGACTGCTATCGGGACGGCGACCTACGGGGTGCTTGCCGCCTTCAACCTGCCCGTGCTCCTGATATACGGCATAACACGGGGGCTCGGGCAATCCACGCCGCACGGGATTTTCCTGGAAGTCATCGGAGCGCTCCTCGGAAGATACTATTTTTCGAAAAGATACGGTATGGAATGGAGGCAGTACGCCCCCGTGCTCCTGGCCGGGTTTTCGTGCGGCATGGGCTTGATGGGGATGCTCGCCATGGGGTCTACGCTCATCATGCGTTCCCTGGGCGGGATTGCGTACTGAACGGGGCAATGGAAAGACATGACCATGAAAAACACGAAAAGGCGCGAAACGGGTAAGGGGCCTTTTCGCGTTTTTCGAGGTTCAAGATTGGAGAAAGGCATGCAGAGCGCACGCGAGGCGCTGATCCTTTTCATGCGGCGCCCCGAGTACGGTAAGGTCAAGACGCGTCTTGCCGAGGGTATCGGCGCGCGAGAGGCGCTCGACGTGTATATCCGCCTGGTCCGCCGCACGGTCGGCATTATCGCCGATTTCAAGAGAATTCGCCCACAGGTCGAGCTTTTCGTGTTCTTTTCTCCGCCTGGGGAACGGGAGGCGACCCTTCGCTACTGTCCTGAAAACCGGCCCGATGGATGGATACCGGTCCCTCAGCGAGGTGAACATCTGGGAGACCGGATGGGCAATGGTTTCGACCATGTGTGGCGGCTGGGATGCCGGAACGCCGTCATGGTGGGTTCCGATATCGCGGACATGGAAGCTTCGGACCTGCAGGAAGCTTTCGACGCCCTCCATCGGGCGGATACGGATGCGGCCCTCGGCCCGGCGGCCGACGGCGGATTCTACCTGATCGGTCTGAAAAGGCCATGTCCGCCGGTATTCCAATGCACGACCTGGGGGATGGGGGACGTGTTCCGGCGTACCCGGGACCTCCTTGCGGACGCGGGATTCCTCGTGCGGACTGTGCAGAAGAGGCGGGACATCGACCGTATCGAGGATTTCGATCGGCATATCCGGCAAAACCCGTGGTTTACATCGCGACTGACGGTCATCATCCCCACGCTTTCCGCTCCGGACCGGCTCCGGCATCTTCTGGATACTCTCGAGGCCGGACTCTGGCCCGGCGACGGCGTCGTTGTGGTGCGGGGGACGATGATCGATGGGGGCGAAGGTCCGCAATCGGACGAAGGTCCGCAATCGGACGTTGGAAACACTGAGTGGATCGGACCTCATACGCGGCGTGTGTACTCCTCCAGGGGTAGAGGCATACAGCTCAACAGGGGGGTCCGGGAGGCGGACGGGGATTTGCTCTGGTTTCTTCACGACGACAGCCTCGTTCCTCCCCATTTCGCGTACCATGTGCGAAAGCTCTACACCGCGCCCGACGCCGGCCTCGGCTGTTTCCGCCTGGGCTTCTTCCCCTCCACGCCGTTGCTGGACGCCATTGCCCGATGGGCCAATATCCGAACGCGCTGTTTGAAGCTCCCCTACGGCGACCAGGGCCTTTTCTGCAGGCGCGAAACGGTTGCGGCGGCGGGCGGGTTCAAGCGGCCGTTCCTCATGGAGGATGTGGATTTCGTGAGAGAGGCGAGAAAGCTCGGAAAGATCCTCCTGCTTCCGGAGGTGGTCTGCACATCGCCCGGGAGATATCTTAAAAAGGGCGTCCTGTGGGCGAGTCTGCAGAACCATTTCGCCATG
The DNA here is from genome assembly GCA_964407285.1 of uncultured Syntrophobacteraceae bacterium. Lineage (GTDB taxonomy): Bacteria > Desulfobacterota > Syntrophobacteria > Syntrophobacterales > Syntrophobacteraceae > CAYOVG01. The sequence goes on along the minus strand of CAYOVG010000026.1, from coordinate 1,936 downwards.
CTCCTGTACCGGCTCGGAGTTGATGACGGGAAGATTTACTCCCTCTACTACGGAAAAGACGGTTGAGCACGGAAGTTTGTGTTAACGCTCCGGAAACGGTGAGCGACGCTTCGCTTTTGCGCGTCTCCGCCGCTTTCGCGGGGGTGACCGGGGCGTGTTCCCTTGACCACGATCTTTTCGCGGGAGCGGCCGCCGGCCGCGACAGGGCTTTCGCGTGGGCAGGAATTCTGGAATGGAAGCTTTGGACAGCCGGGCTTATCGTCCGGCATCCACGACCGGGCATCCGGTATCCGTCAATTTTTATTCCGAGGCCGAAGGAATGTCGAAGAACATGGAATCAACCCAATGGGAACTCCTGCAGCTCCTCAAGAGCAGGGCCGGGGAGGTGATACCGGGGCCGGAACTGGCGGAAAGGTTGGGACTCAGCCGGACCGGGATCTGGAAACATGTGCGGAACCTGAAAGCGCGGGGATACGAGATCGAAAGTCACCCCAGGGAAGGCTACAGACTGACGGGCGTTCCGGACCTGCTGCTGCCCGAGGAGATTGTCCCGCTCCTGGAGACGTCCTGGCTGGGGAGGGAATACCATCACTTCCCGCGGATCGGCTCGACCAACGACCAGGCGCTTCAACTGGCGGTGCAGGGGGCTTCCCACGGCTGTACCGTCGTGGCCGAGGAGCAGACCGCCGGGCGAGGCCGTCTCAGGCGCACGTGGGTCTCTCCGCCCGGTTGCGGGATCTATGCGTCGATGCTCCTGCTCGACCCGATACCCGTGCGCGAAGCGCCCCAGTGCGTCCTGGTGGCGGGGCTCGCCCTGGTGAAGGCGCTTTCTTCGCGCTACGGCATTTCGGCGACCCTCAAGTGGCCAAACGACGTTCTGGTCCGGGGGAGGAAAGTGGCGGGGATCCTGGCGGAAATGCAGTCGGACCAGGAAGTCGTCCGCTTTCTGGTAGTGGGCGTCGGTCTCAATGTGAATCACGAACCACGGGACCTGGAAGGCCCCCTTCGCTATCCCGCCACATCTCTGGCCATGGAATTGGGAGACCGGGTAAGCAGGCGGGACGCCTTGCCGGCTCTTCTCCTGCACCTGGAACAGCAGTACGAGAGATTTCGCCGCCGGGGCCTGGGAGCAATGCTTCCCGAACTGGAGGAAGCATCCTGCGTGCTGGGCAAGGACGTAAAAATCCTCCGGGGTGACGAGGAAATCTCGGGGCGCGCGGTCAGGCTCACCCCGGAAGGGGGGCTGAAGATTCTCGATAAAAACGGCGATGAAAAGACCGTCTGGGCGGGAGACATAACCCGCGTGGAAGGACCGGATTTCAGCGGCGATGCATATAGCAAGTAATAACAGGTGGCTGTGCGATATCCGCTATCCGCCGGCAACGGACCGTCTCGAGTTCCGTACGATACTGATCCCGGTTGAGTTCATTCTCCTCGCGCCCGCTCCGACGCTTCCTCTCTGCGTTTGCAGTCGATGCAAAGCGTGGTCATCGGCCGGGCGGTAAGGCGTTCATCTCCGATGTCGTCTCCGCAGGACTCGCATACGCCGAAAGTCCCGTCTTCAATGCGCTGCAGGGCTTCCCGGATCTTGCTGATGAGCTTGCGCTCCCTGTCCCTGATTCGAAGTGTGAAGTTGCGGTCCGATTCCAAAGTTGCGCGGTCCGTCGGATCGGGGAAGCTTTCTTCCGCGTCCGTCATGCCGGCGACCGTTTTTTCCGCTTCATTGAGGAGTTCCTCGAGGCGTGCGAGCAACAACTTCTTGAAATGAGCAATCTGTTTTTCGTCCATAGCTGTCCCCCTCGCGTCTATTATTTAAAGCTCTATAATCTAACGCATGTTATTTAATTTGTAAAGTATTAAGTGGGGGTATCGGGACGAACTCCACCGGAGAAGACTGTTGCCCATAGATCCCACTCATGCTATGGTTGGGCATGAC
>CAYOVG010000025.1:0-34342 GCA_964407285.1 uncultured Syntrophobacteraceae bacterium | reverse complement strand
CCCCCCTCGAGGGGAGCAAGGAGGGCGCCAGGGATCCTCGGTCCCCCATTCCCGCTCCAGCCCTCAAACCCGTATCCCCCGGCGTAAGTCCGGCCAGGACCCCGATCCAAAGCTCGAAGTACGCCGGGCCGAAGCCTGCAGGCAAAGGGCGAGCGGCGGGGCGCACTTCCATGGCGCCGCCGCCGAGGAACTGGTAGAAGAGCCTGAAAGGGCACGGTCCATGAACCATGCGCCTGAAAGGACCCGATAAGGATCTCGCTCCGAATCAGAGGTGCCATCAGAAGATATCGTTTTCCAGGAGCTTCAAGGCCAGTCTGTTTGAATTCCTTCCGGCCAGAAGCAGGTGATTCGCATCCTCAACGGCTGTCGAAAGCCTTACCGGCCGGGTCGCCGAATCGGACAACGCGAATTCTCCCACGAGTCGCTTCGTATTCGTTCCGAAAACCCTTACCCTGGTGGTCAGATTGAACTCCGAGGCGGCATCCCCTTCTTTCGCCCACGCCACCGGCAATGCGTCCGCTGCTTCCGATTCGCCCGGCGTTTTTGAACTCCTTTCCACCTGGATGAAGAGCGCAACCTCGACGCCGTTCCTCGCGAGTTCCTCCAATACTCTGTTCCGTTTGACCGGATTTTCCCCGGGTCCCGCCGGGCCGGCGGGGAGGCCGGTCCGGACGACGGAGTACATGCCGGTATCGGAAAGGCCCTGCTCCAGGATTCTGTTTATGCTGGTATCGACCGAATTCGGAGCCCCCCCGGGAAACACGATCGCGATTTGCAGCGGATCGCCAAGCCTTTGAATCCATTTATTGCAGTCTCCGGCGAGTTTTTCGTCACGCCCCGCGCTGCTCGACACCGCCTTGAAGATGTCCAGCCCCTGGCTCCTGCGGCCCGTGTATACGCAACAGACCCCCTGGTAGAAGCGCGCAAGGAGGTGTTCGCCTGCTTTTGAGTCCGCGGCCTGTTGAAAGCTGTGGAAAGCACGCTCGTAGTCCTTCGCCTGAAGGTGCTGTACGCCCTTCTGGTAAGCGCTTCGGTTTGCATCGGAAAGATTCGATTTGGACGACCTCTTCCCGGATGCGCTCCGCGCGCCCCGGGCATCGAGGAGAGAGGAAATCTCGGGCGGCCTGTTCGTCCCGATGTCCATCCCCAACCGCCGGGCAGCGGAAAGGACCGCAAGGCGCCCTGCCCTGTCCAACATATCGGACCGGCCCCACATTGTGGGAATCAGGTTCATCGGCTCGCTCAGGCTTTCTCCCGACGCGTCTCTTTCCCAGAGCACCTCGCCCTGAAGACCATAGGCCTTGACTCGAAGCTTCACCCATGCGCCGATGCGTCCGCTCAGGCTCGCCTCCACGGCGGAACCCGCCCGGAGAATCTCCGGCTCCATGACCAGGTCCACAGCCGGTCTGTATTGCCCCATGTAGGGCGGCAGCGAGCGGACCTCCATCGCCTCGGCAAACAGGGCCGACGCCATGCCCCCGGCCATGGGAACGACATGCCGTCCGATTTCCACACCCGATACCTGTCCCTGTGCGCCTCCCGACCTGTGGACGTAGTTGCGCACTTCGTCGCTGACGTATACGCCGACTCTCGCCCGGATCTTCTCGATCTTCTCCCCGTCGGGAAGCAGGCGCGAGATGTGCGGGTCCGCATTTCCGTAAGGCGGAACGCCGTACACGCATCCGAACTGAAAGAGCAGAAGCAGCAATATGGCGGCCGTTCCGCAATAATTCGAGTATCTCATCATCGCCTTTTTCCGGTGTTCGGTTCGGAATCGCCTCGCATTTGCGTCGGCGAATCGTTGTCCACCGTCCCTCGGGCCGGCTAATACATCATTTAAGGAGCTTCTACCGTGAGGAAAAGAGGTAGTTTGCGAAAAGGCGGGGGTTTATCCGCGAGAACCGGTCGAAGTCGGCCATCAGTTCCAGGCCGGGGACAAGGGCTTTCACCACGGGAATGCCCATATCCTTCCGGGTCAGGTCCACATAGATGGGACGGTAGCCGTTGGCTGGGAGCACACCCTCCAGGATGGCGAGGTCTCCCGCGGGATCGCCGGTCGAATAGTCGGGCAGATCGGCAACGCGCAGCACCGGAAGATCCTCGGGGCCGGGCGAGGATGCCGGACCGCCGGGATAGGGATAGGGGACCTCGGTGAGTGCGGAAATCATGGCCTTTCTGCCATTCAGATGAGCCCCGGCGCCCTTGACGATCTGCCCTTGGGGTCCCACCACAAAGCACTTGTAACAAGGGATGCCGAATTCCCCGGTGAGGTCCAGGAACTGAAACCGGATACCCTTGGCCTCATAGTCGGCAAACAAAGGTCCCATGTCCGGATCGTCTCCGGCATCCAGCCTGAAGCAGCGGGCGGCGCCGTAGGGGGTCGTCCCCTCGCCGTCCCGTTCGATCACCTCCAGCAGGGCGCTCACCCTGGCCTGCTCCACCGTGGAGCCCGAGGCAAGCCCCGTGGACCCGAGTCCGCTGAAGAGGTTGATCTCATCGAGGTTGGAGAAGAGAAAAACGCTCTGCACGGGTATGAGGATCGGTTTCGATTCCTTGCCGTCCCGCTCCTCCCCTTCCATCCAGTAGAGGGGTTCACCGGCATAGGGCGCTTCCAGCCTGATGCGATTCGGATCGAGCGCGTATACGCCGCTCCCGGCCAGTTCCCCGTACCCCGCGTGCTCCAGGGGGTATTCCCGGACGTATCCCGTGACTCCTTCGGGACCGACACTCGCGAACGACGAGCACCGCTCCACCATTTCCATCGAGTACGAAGCCCGGGCCGCCTCCAATGTGAGTCCTTTGCCGTAGCTGGTCTGAATCCCGGAAAACGAAAAATCGTGCCTGCCGTTGTCGACCGCGACGTGAAGCCGCCACTTCCTGAACAGGCCGAAAGGACTCAAAGACGATACATGCCGCGTTTCCTCGCCGGCGAACACGTCGATCCCATGAAGCGCCTCCAGGGCGCGGCGGGCGGTCTCTTCGGCCGGAAGCGGATGAACTCCCGAACCCGCCGTTTCACCCGGCCCCGACTGGTTCACCAACCTGTCGTAAATCTCTTTCACGTTCGCGCCGGCGGCGGGCAGCGCGGACCGGAGCGCATCTTCCCCGAAGAGCAGCGCAGGCCCGGCGGCATCCGGCGCGGGCATCTCCCGGTGCGCGGATATGTTCGCTTCGAAGAGCCGGACCCATTCCCGGTGCGGTTCACGATCGGGAAGCAGGCTCCACTTGATGTCGATAAGGGGCGTGTGGGCGGCAAGCGCCTCGATTTCACCGCGGCTGAAGCGTTCCCGCAGAGGGGCCAACCGTTCGAACGAGAGCGACGCCTCGTAGAGAAGCGCCATGACCACGGGGTCGCTTCCCCGCGCCACATCCAGTATCCGTCTTCCGGTTTCCGCGTCGAGTCCGCCCACCATGTCGAGCAGGTAGCGGTGCATGAAATCGTCCAGGGGATGCTCTCGGAGGTATCCCAGGAACTCATCGAAGGACGCGTTTATGGCGGGGCAACAGGCGAAATACCCGACTCCCGAGGATGTGGTCGTCAGACGCAATTCATATTTCATAGCAGTACAATTGGAACCGTGCCGGGGGTTACGAGTTTGGGGTTGCGGGTTCAGGTTCGCGCAAGCCGCAGGCGCAAACGGGCCGCAAGTTACGGCTGCGAATTCGGGTCCCCGAAGGGTGCGGACTATCTTGCGTCGTCCATGCGAGCCCTCGAAAACGCCGGTTCTTACGCCGACTTCCGAGTTCTAGGCAGACATCTCCTCTTTCAGCATGACCGTGATGCGTTTTATTTCAGCCTGCCTTATGCGCTCTTCGTGCTCGCTCTTGCGCCTGTACGCATTGACGATGTTTTCCAGCAGGTCGTGCAAGCCGGTCGGCTTCATGAGATAGTAAAAAGCCCCCCTCCGTAGCGCTGCAACGGCTGAATCCAGGGTGCCGAACCCGGTGAGAAGAATGACCTCCACCAGGGGTTTCGCCTGCTTCAAGGCATTCAACGTCTCGATGCCGTCCTTGCCCGGCATTACCATATCCAGCACCACGACATCGATGTCCTGTTCCGAGACCCGCTCCAGGGCTTCATCGCCGCTGTAAGCCCTGGCGACCTGAATCCCACGGGCTTCAAGGCGTTCCGCCAGCGAGTCCACAAAGCTTTTCTCATCATCCGCCAGGAGCACTTTGATCTTCATCCACTCTTCTCCTTAGACGCTTCATAGGCACTGCTCATGGACCTTAGGAGCACGTCGATGTCGACCGGTTTCTGGAGATAGTCGAAGACGCCCAGCCTTCGAGCCGCCTCGCGGTCCTTTTCGGAGCCATGCCCGGTCACCATGATGACCTGGATTTCGGGCGCCATCCTTTTCACCTGTGACAACACCACCATACCATCTATTCCCGGCATTTTCAAATCCAGCACCATCACATCGGGCTTCTTTTCGTGCACCATCCCGATCGCCTGCTCCCCACGCAACGCCACGCGTACATCGAGCCCCCGTATTTCGAGCCGCTCGGCGAGTGCCCTGATATACTCCTCCTCGTCATCCACCAGAAGCACGCTGAACCCTGCCATCACCGCCTCCTTACCGGGGAACCCCGGGCAACACCAGCTCAAACCCCATGCCGGACCGGCCCCACCGGACCTCGCCCTCCAAAACCTCCATCACCTCGCACAGGACCTGCCATTCCTCCGATTGTACCACTTTTGTCTCGAAATTTCCCTGATTCTCTCCACCGCCGCCGGCGCTGCAAAGAAACCTCACCACCGTCGCGCCGTCCTCCCGCAAGTCGGCGGCGATCACCACCTCGCCGCCGCCCGCAAGATGGTTCCAGCAACATTCCATGCCCTTGAAAAGGGCAAGCTCCAGTTGAACGGCGCTGATCGTGAGGATAACGGGCTCCGGCGACGCTTGAACCTTCAACTCCACCCGCTTCATGCCCGCGAACCGACCGGACAGCACCGCCATCCGGTCGATCACGGCATGCATATCGACACTCGCGACGGGCACATCCGGGCTGTGCGCGAAGCTGTTCAGCCGGGTGGACAGGTCCACCCCCCGGCGCACCTGGTCCTTGATGGTCGTCAGGGCCCTGAGAAACCTGTCCCTGTGGGGAAACGGAACGTCACGGCTCATGGCCAGCAGGTCCTCCATGAGTCCGGAAGACTCCTTCACGATAGCCAGAACATTCTTGATCTCGTGGGTAAAGCCTGCCGTGATCCTCCCGAACAAAGCGACCTCCCTGGTTCCCGTTTCGCTCATCGCATTCCCCTTATTCAGTCTATGCGCTCTGGGTCTTTCTTTCCTTGATCTTCTGATACGCTTCCTGCATCTTGGCCGTCAGGGCTTCGATATCGACCGGTTTTTCCAGGTACGCGCACGCGCCCATCGCCATGCATTCTTCTTCGATTTCCCTGGACCCGTGCCCCGTCAGAACGATAACTTCCACATTGGGGTGCTCCCGCTTGACCCTGCGCAACACCTCGAGTCCGTCCACACCGGGCATCTTGAGGTCAAGCACCATGACCTCGGGCTCCTCTTCCGCAACCACCGAAAGGGCCGATTCGCCGTCATAGACCACCGCGGAGCCCAAATCGCGCATCTGCAGCCTCTCGGACAGGGTCTGCGCGAACTCGCGCTCGTCATCGACCAGCAGCACCTTGGACGGCAGAGGCACATCGAAATCGTATCTCCGATAGATATCCGACTGGTAGTATCCCGGTCCGACCCTGGTTTCGACACTCCGGACGCCGGGCGTCGCGCCCGCGACCCGCTTCAGTTCATCCTCCAGGGCGGAAAGCCGCAACACGTTCTTATTGATGGTGACCGTAACGGTCCCGTCCTTCGCGGACGTGGACACTTCATGCCCCTCCCGGGCAAGCACCAGGTTCACCTCCGAAGCCAGGACGTAATCGTCCACGGCCTTGCGCGACGCTTCCGTCGGGATGAGAATCCCCTTGCGGGCGTTTTCCACAATCACCGCCGCCGCGGATTCCACGCTGTTCTTGTCCATGGGAATCAGGATGTCGTAGAAATCGGGGTTCCATGGGTCCTTCGTCTTGAAGAGGTGCTCGATCCACAACACGCGACTCTCGTCATCCCGGTGCACCGCCTTGAGGGCCTCCCTTTCCGGCATGCCGCTTTCCATCGCCACGCGGGCCCGGTATTTGACATCCGCGATGATGCAGCTTTTCAGCACATGCGAAATCTCCCGCGGGATCATCAGACCCGCGAACCCCAGGAACACCAGGTTGTCCCGTTTCAGCATCCCCGCCAGGACGGCCTGCAGGCAAGCCAGGCTCCGCTCCTTTTCGTGGGTGAATTTATTGAAAATGGACGTCTTCCCGGTAATGGCCTTGAGGATCTTTCCCTCATCGATCTGAAAGCGTGAACCGGTCTCCGCAACGAGCGTCCGATCATCCACGAGCCGGTAGCCGAGGGTCCCGGCGACGCTGTTCGCCACCTCTTCCCCATGGCAGTACGAACCGCAAAAAAGAGTAACTACAGACATGGCGTCCTTCCTTCTCTATGTCATGATCCTCGAACATTACTGTTTGATGAAACAAACCGAAAGCAACGGACAGGTCGCCTCGCCACATTTCGTGTGGGCCCTGAGGTGAATGACCTCGACGGCTTTCCGCACCGTGGGGAACAGGTTGTCCTCCCCGATCTTCTCATAGAGGTGCGTGCGTTTCATCACGGCCAGCACGTTCTCGTTCACACCGCAAAATGATATATCGTATCCCGCGCTACGCACCCGGTCAACGATCAGGGAAAGCGTTTCCTCTCCGGATGCGTCCATATCGTTGATGCCGTGCGAGACTATGAGCAGGTGTTTGAGTTCCGGCATGGTCATCATCATATTGGAAATCCGGTCCTCGAGATACCCGGCGTTTGCATAGAAGAGCGACCCGTCGAAGCGGATTACGGCTATGTGTCTGCATTCCCGGAGTCCGTGGTCCCTGGCGCTCTGGAAGGATTCGTCGGGGTACATGGAAAGGGTCGCCACCTTGGGGCGCATGCTCTTGTAGAGGTACATTCCCAGCGACAGCAACACGCCGATCATGATCCCCTTGTCCAGGTGCGGCGCCGTAATCAATGTAGCCACGAACGTGATCACCGAAAAGACCCCGTCGTACCACTGGGCCTTCCACGCGTGAATGAAGCCCGAGACGTTCAAAAGGCCGATGACGGCCATCATGATGACCGCTGCAAGAACGGATTGCGGCAGGTGGTAGAGAAGCGGCGTGAGGAAGAGCAGCACGAGCCCTACGGTAACGCTGGTAACCACGCTGGACAGCCCCGTCACCGCGCCCGCCTGGAGGTTCACCGCCGACCGGGAGAACGACCCGGATACGGGAAAGCTCTGACCGGAGGCGCCGATGATATTGGCGATTCCCTGCCCGATGAGTTCCTGGTTGGGGTCGAGACGCTGGCCGGTCTTGGCGGCCATGGCCTTGGCGATCGAAATGGCTTCCATGAAACCCAGCAGCGAGATGATGGCCGCGATGGGAAGAAGATGCAGGAAGATCTTCAGTTCAATATTGGGAAGCTTCATGGCGGGCAGTCCGCTGGGAATGCTTCCGACCACGCTGCCCCCGCCCATCATGGTCAGTCCGTCTTCCTTCAAGGGCTTGTTGCCGACCTTGACGCGCCAGACCCGGCCGTCGCCCTTCCGATCGGCGGGCTCCTGACCGTTCAGGTAGAAAGCCGTCGCTCCGTCCGCACCGGGGACCGAGGTGAAAAGCAGTTCCCGGATGGTTGCACGATGCCGCGCGGACAAGGCTTTCAGTTCCTCCATCCGCATGGCCATGACGTTGGCGGTGTGTTTGAGATCCAGCGCTTCCTTTGAAGCAGCGCCGCGGGCGGCCGCCGCCTCTTCGATTTTCGCGGTCAGAGCGGCCCTTTCCGCACCCAGCTTATCGTATTCCTTCGAGGCGGAATTGAAGTCCTGGATGAGCTTGCGGGCATCCGCCGAAGCGATCGCGGCGACGGGGACATTCGTGTTGTTCTCGTATCCCGTCGCCCAGGAGATGACCGTGGTGACCACGACCGCGACCAGGACATACGGGATTCTTTTGTCGAGGCGCCTGAGTCCGTACATGATGACGAAAGCCATCACGCCGAGCCCCAGGGTGGGCCAGTGCGTATAGTGGATGGCGGCCGTTATCACCCGGTAAACGGTTTCGTAGTGGTGATCCGCCCCATCCACATAGACATTGAACATCTTGGAAAGCTGAGAGGTGGCGATGATCAGCGCGCCCGCGTTGGTAAAACCGTTTACCACGGGGTGGGAAAGAAAATTGACCACGAGCCCCAGGCGCAAAACGCCCAGCGACAACTGAAAAAGCCCCACCACGAGGGCCAGGAGAATGGCGTAGGCGACGAACGCCTCGCTCCCCGCGGTCGCCAGGGGACTCAGCGCCGCGGAGGTCATAAGCGATACAATGGCGACGGGACCGGTGGCCAGTTGCCGGCTCGACCCGAAAAGGGCCGCCAGCATCGGCGGCAGCAAAGATGCATACAGGCCGTATTGGACCGGCATTCCCGCGAGCTGGGCGTAGGCCATGGACTGGGGAATGAGAATAAGGGCCACCGTCAGGCCCGAAATGAAATCCGCCCTCATGTTCTGAGCATTCAAGTCCTTGATCCATCCGAGGAACGGAAGCACCCTTCGGCCTATCTGCAGCATCAAACCCTCTTGTGCACCAGCGGCAATCCCTACCTCGCTGTCGCTTTTGACTAACATGAAATTCCTCCTTTGATTCATCCTCGCCCTCAGTCCATGGGGGTCTGCACGGCCTTAGCGATTTTTCCAATGAGTTCTTCTATCAGCACGGGTTTCACCAGGTAATCGACAGCCCCGAGACGGATTCCTTCCTCGCCGTCCCCGCCCGACGTATTCCCGCTCAGCAGGATCACCCGGACTTCGGAATGGTTGCGCCTGATCCGTTTCAGGACCTCGATCCCGCCGGTCCCCGGCATCATCATGTCCAGGATCACCACCTGAGGCGGCGCTTCACCGATCATGCGCAGGCATTCCTCGCCGTCGAACGCCGTCCTCACCTCCAGACCTCGAAGGGAAAGCCTCTCGGCGAGCGTCGTGACGAACTCCCTTTCATCGTCCACCAGGAGCACACTCCAGTTGTTCATGCGTATTCTCCCTGCATTTCCTTACATTTTCTGGGTAGATACACTGTCATGGTCGTCCCCTGCCCCTCTTTGCTCTGCACGTCGATGCTCCCTCCAAGTTTTTTCACGATCCCGTAGGTGATGGGCAGCCCCAGCCCCGTGCCGTTGCCCCGTTTGGTCGTGAAGAAGGGCTCGAAGATATGCTTCAGGTTCTCTTCCGAGATGCCGCAGCCGTTGTCCTGGATCGCGACGGCCACCGTGTCCAGGTCCTTTTCCCAGGAGGAAACCGTAATCGTTCCCCCGTGGTCCACGGCGCCGAATGCATTATTGATGATATTGAGGAAGACCTGCTGGAGCTGTCCGCGGTCGGAAGCGATTTTGAGGTCGGGGCTCAGATGGAGCTGAAGGTCGATGTTCCTGTAAAGGCTTTCCTTCTCGAGGAACAGAAGCGTTTCCCTCACGACCTCGTTCACGTCGAGGACTTCCACCTGCACTTCCATGCGGCGGGCGAACCCGAGGAGCCGGTGCGTGATCGAGCGACAGCGCTGGACCGACTGCAGCACGGCGTCCGCGAGTCCCATGAACTTCTGCCGTTGCGGGAATTCGGGCGAAAACTCGATGATGTCCTTCATAAGACCCGCCTTCTCGTTGATGATGGCCATGGGATTGTTGATCTCATGGGCCACCCCGGCCGCCAGACGTCCGATGGAGCTGAGCTTGTGGTGGTGCTGCATTTCGCGGTAGGCAACCTCGCGCTTCTCGTCGCTCACCCGCATGCGATTGACCAGCACGTCCACGAGCCTGAAAACCACCACGAAAATGACCATGCTGCTCAGGATGAAAAGGAAAAACAACTCCGTCTTGAGCGAATACCACGCTTTCATGATCTCGCTTCGAGGCTTCACCAGCGCCAGCACGAACGGCGAATTACTGAAATAACTGTAGGCGAGAAGGACTTCTCTCCCAAAGGGATCGATCCGCTCCACTATGTTGGGCTCGTAGCTCACGGGCGGAAGGTCCAGCGAGAACTTGTCCAGCACCTTACCATAGTGCCTGGAAGGGGTCTGAAGGATGCCGCTTTTGTTCAAAAGGAAGGCGTCGCTCTCCGGCTCCATTCCCATGGAGGCGATCAACTCGTTGAACCGCCCGGTATCGATGGTGGCCCGCACCGTCCATCGTTTCCCCTCGTCCGTCTGCCGCTGCACGGCGATGACCAGGTGGGGGAAGCTGCGATATCCCATGAATACGTCGCTTATGTACGTTCCCCGCACCTGCACTTCGTGGAACCAGCTCTGCTCCGAGTAGTCCTTGCCCTTGAGTTCGTACGGCCCGGCGTAGCTCACCTGCACCCCCGAAGCGTCTATGAGTCCCAGGTCCACGAATCCCTTGAACTCCTGCCTGGTGACCCGGAAGATCCGGTTCAGCGTATTGTCGTCGGCCAGTTGATCGAACGAATAGGCCGAAGCGATAAAGCTGACGGCCGACAGCCGCTCCGCCGTGAACAGCTCGAAGGAATGCCTGGTTTTGTTCACGAGCACTCGCAAGGGACTGATGATCTCGCCCTTCAGCGCCTCGCGGTACTGGTGATAGTTCACCACCGCCATGAAAAAGAGGGGCACTATGGTCACCACGATCATCAGGATCACCATGTTCCTGCGCAGCACCCGGTAGCGGTCCGGAGAGTCCGAATCGTCGTCGTCCGGGAAATCCACCAGCCACATCTTCTTGAGCAAGTCCTTCAGTTTCATGATTTACTCTCTCTGCTCGCCCGCGCCCTTCCCCTCTTTTCCTCGGGTCGGCTCCAGCCGTCTCGCGGGTGCGGCGCATCCCGCGCAGTCCTGTGCGACGGACGCCCCCTCCCCACGAGATGCCGAAAGCCCCTATCCGTTCACCACCATCAGCGTCGCTTCGCGCGGACGGATATCGATGGTCGGATAGATGCCCTTGAGATCGCCCTCGCGGTACGGCTGAATGGTGTTGAAGGATATGTTGCGGTTCTTCTGGGCGTGGCCCCTGTTTTCCTTCGTTTCTTTGTTGAAGTAGGCCCCGTTGGCTTCCAGAATATGTTCGATACGGTGCCGGAAAGCTTCCACGAACCTGGCTCCGCTGCCCTCGAAACACATATCGCCGATCTGTGTCGCACCCTCAACCCGCGCGAAGTCATCCAACGAAATACTGTTGCGCTTCAGGTCCCGCGCATTGCGGATGTAGCCCCACACGAGCTGCCCGGGCCCGATGGCGAGAGGCTCCTCGAGGTCGATGATGGTATGGGGCATCACGATGCTGCCCTCACCGATGGTGAGGGGCGCATCCGCCGTCCCATGCACGAACGAATTGAAACCCACGAAGACATTCTTCCCCAACCGCGAGTTGATGATCTTGCCGCCGTGCGCGGTTACGTTACAGCCTTCAAGGGTGGAATCGATGATGTAGCAATTCTCCTGGGCATTGGCGCCCTTGCCGAGGATTGCGTTTTCCAGGTAGGCCCTCTGCGCAACGAGGACATTTTCCGCGAGCCGGTTATCCCCCTTGAGCACGGTGTAGCGGCTGAGGGCCGCCCCCGCCGGAATGGGAATGGGAGACTTGGACCTGGCGGTGTTGAAAGCCAGTTCGAAGTCCTTCTTCCTGCTCTCGACGAAGTCCACGAAAATGCCCCTGGGCTCTGAGCCGGGCTCGATGGATATGTAGCGATCGAGCACTTCTTTCGGATAGCGGTAGCGGAAATCGAAGGCCCCTTCCGCATGAATCCATATTTGCCCCCGTTCCACCTGCCGATGGGACAGTTCGCCCGTCTGGATGTAAGCGAAATCGCCGATCACACAATCGTGCACCGTCGAGAGATCCACGGTGCTGAAGGGCCCCATGAAGCTCCCCTCGATGGGCGAGCCGTGAATATTGGCATAGTGCATGGACACGGTGTTGAAGATGAAGAATTCCTCGGGGCTCTCGGGGTCGTGGGAATGATTGTGAACGAGGGTTTTGACGAGGCAACTGTCCTTGATCCGTATCATTTCGTCGTCATGAAGAACGATATTCATATCGCAGCAGGGAAACAAGCTGCCCTTCGTTTTGAGTTCGTCTCCACGGATGTCGCTCTTGTAGAGGACCGAGTGCTCCACGATGCACTTGCCCAGGAAGTAGCTTCCCGCCAGGCTCGAGTTACTGAAATGGAAGTAGAGCGGATGATGGGACGTGAGGCCGTAGAATGCATAAAACTGTGTGAGCTTCTCCGGAGGAATGCGTCCCTTGAGGTACGGTCCGACGTCGAACGCCGGTTCCCGGAGGTTGATGTTCACACGGTTGATGATTCGATGTATTAGCCTTGTAATCTCTCTCATGGGCGATACTCCTGTTGGAACCCGAGTCTGTGATCCAATCATGTTGTTGAATTCATTTAACTATGTGAAGGCCCTCACATAGCCTGCTCAAAAAAAACGGTCATGACGACAGGTAAAACGGTCATGGCCGCCCGTGCAATACTTCCGCGTCGCCGCATCCCTCCCGGTTTGCCTCAGTCCGCGCCACCCCGTTCCATGGAAAGCGCAATCCGATGCTGCCCGCCCGAATCTTCCCTCTCCCTTTTGCGCTGATGAGCGGCTTCGATCTGGCGAAAGAGCGCCTGCAGATCGAAGGGTATCAGGACATCGTTGAAGGCCCCGAGCTTCATCCCCTCAATGGAGAGGGAAAGGCAATGCTCCTCCTCCGGGATCATGAGGATCACTTCGGTGGGGGGATGCATCTCCTTGATCGCCTTGAGCAACGCCAGACCCCGGCGGCCCAACCCTTTGAGCCCCAGCAGGACGACGTCGATCTTTTTCTTTTTGACGATCCTTTTCACCTCGTCCTCGCGCTCGGCTTCGATGACGCTGTAGTCGTTGAGCCGCAACCTTTCGGCAATGCTGCGCCTGAAGAGATCTTCGGCCTCGACGACCAGGAGGTTCGCTTTCAGTGACCGGCTTTGAAGTATTTCCGACCTCCTCTACCATGCTGGATGAAAACTGCCGCGGAGTTGCATGAATAGGGGCGGCAGGTGGGAGTCAATTCCCGAGGAGTTCTTGAGCAAGATCGATGCCAGTTATTTTATTGAGCAATATCGGTTATCTATGAAATAGAAAGGAGAGTTTTCGAGAAGATGGGGAACCAATTGAAACATATGCAAAACATTATCATACGATATGAAACCCGACTGAGACGCCCTTCCACCGCTGCCGCCCTGAAACCCCAACGCTCATGAGGTTATGATAAAGCTTATGCCATTATTGATAAGGCCGGATCTGATGAACGTCGGGGCTTCTGTCGGTACAACATAAAATCGATACGCCCGGATGCGGGTGGTCCGTCATCAACCCGTGCGCCTGTATTCTCTTTGTCGCGGTCAAGCACGGCGCCGACTTTCCGTGAACCGCCGGGTCTTTCATTGTCTTTCATTTTCCGGCGCAAGTTTTTTCGTTTTCGAAGGTTTGACCGATAGAGAGCATACGATGGACGAACAGAAGAACAACAAGGAGGCGGGACGCATGATACCGGACGGACGAACTGGAGAACTCGAGAGTGGAAACGTTGTGCATACGGAAGCCGTGAGCGCGCCGAAAGCGGGGAACCTCTACAACAAGATGGAGTGGGCGGGCGCCTTTGGAGACATCGGCACCCTGATTCCCTTTGTGGTGGCCTATATCACGATAGTGAAAGTCGATCCTCTCGGACTCCTCTTCATGTTCGGGATCTCGTTGCTGATCGGCGGATTCTATTATAAGACGCCCATTCCGATCCAGCCCATGAAAGCCATCGGGGCCGCCGCCATTGCCGGCGGGATAAGCCCGGCGGCCCTCTTCGGATCGGGCCTCACGACGGGGCTTTTCTGGCTGCTCGCAGGCGTTACGGGAGCATTGAAGCCTATATCCAAACTGGCGACCAAGCCGGTCGTTCGCGGAATCATGCTGGGCCTGGGACTATCCTTCATGGTGGATGGAGTCAACCGCATGAAGACGGCCCCGCTCCTGGCGGGCATCGCCCTCGTGGTCACCTACATTCTCCTCACCAACCCGAGAATCCCGGCCATGTTCGTGCTCCTCATCATCGGGGTTGTCTCGGCCGTGATCATGAACCCTCAATTGATATCGGAACTGGCCAAAATCCATGTCGGATTCAGACTGCCGGTTTTCAGCCTCGGCGCGATCACCTGGAACGATATCGTGATGGGAACTCTCCTCTTCACGATTCCCCAGATACCGCTCACCCTGGGCAATGCGGTCATCGCCATCACCGCCGAGAACAACGAACTCTTCCCGGACAGGAAGGTGAGCGAGAAGAAAATTGCAATTTCCCAGGGCGTCATGAATCTCGTATCGCCTCTTTTCGGCGGTATTCCCATGTGCCATGGAGCGGGCGGCATGGCCGGCCATGTCCGCTTCGGGGCCAGGACGGGCGGGGCGCTGGTCATACTCGGAACCATGCTGATCGTCATAGCGCTGTTTTTCAGCGAGTCCGTATCCATTATTTTCAAGATATTCCCCAATGCGATCCTGGGAGTAATCCTGTTCTTCGCGGGTTCCGAACTGGCCATCGTGGTCAGGGATATCGGAGACAAGAAGTCCGACTTCTACGTGATGCTCATCGTGGCCGCCTTTGCCATGTGGAACATGGGCGTGGCCTTTCTCGTGGGGGTTGTCATGGACAATGCTCTGAAAAGAGGATGGATAAAGGTTTAGCAGGCGGGGCTACGGATCGCGTGTTGCCGGTTGAGGGTTGCGGGTTTGGGTCCCCGGGCGCAATGAGCGCATTTCCGTCGTTCACCGGCGCTTCGGAACCGGCAGCGGAACTGAACGGTGAGTGCGTTTCCATTGTTCTCATGGGTGCTCCGGCAACGGCGAAGGATCGGAAGGGGGACTGAAGGCCACGGGTATCGTTTTGCTTGAATCGGCGTATGCATGATGCTATGCTCCGAAACGTTATGTCAGTGATGACACAATGTCGTGGCGGCTCAAAGCTTCATTCTTCTGTTTTTCCGGATGGTACGAAAGGTCAAGGGAATCGATCACGCCGATGATACGCGTCTATGTTGGTTTTGATGATACGGACTGCCTGGATTCCGATCGTGGAACGGGTAAACTGGCGCGCTGGTTTCAAAGAGAATTGCCCGAAGGCTGCGGCATATGGGGAGTGGTGCGCCAACAGCTCCTCGTGCACGAGAAAATCCCCTACACTTCGCACAACAGCAGCGCATGCGTTGTCCTGGAAATACCCGATGAGCATCTTCTGGACGATCTCGTCTCGCGAGCCGCCCGGCATCTCGAACGCTACGCGCTCGATGGAAGCGATCCGGGACTTTGCGTAGCCCGCGCGGATGACCCCGAACTGCCTCGCCTGGTCGCTTTCGGTCAGAAGTGCGCCTGCCGGGTCATGACCCAAAAGGATGCCATGGAAGCCACGCGCGGTATGCACCTTTCCGGCCACGGCGGCGCCAATGACGGCATAATCGGGGCGGCAGCCGCCGTAGGCCTCACGGCCCACGGGTGGAGCGGCAGGTTCATCGAATTCGGAAGACTGCGGGATTTGCCGGAGGGGGTTCGAGTGTCCGAGCTCGAGCGGCAGGGCATCCTTGCCGTTTCCCTGGACCGCGACGGGCAGGTACCCGCTCCCGAGGACACGGTTCACACAAAGGGATGGCTGCGGCCGCGCCTGTGGGGAAGCAGGCCCATCCTTCCCGTCGTTCCGCGGGGGAACGGCATTTGGGAATCCCTGGGAGAAAAGCGCCGGCACGGGGATAAGAACGATTTCAAAGTCCATCGTCTGAGCGCCTAGCCCGCGGCCCCCTTCAGCCGGGCTCCCCCGGCTCCCGATTCCCCTCCTCCCTGCAGATGGAGCGGTACTCCTCGACGAAAGCATTCAGGGTCCGGGCCTGCCTGTCCATGTAATCGACCCAGAGGGCGAGCATCTCCTTGCCCTCTTCGGTCAGGTAATACATGCGCCTGGCCGGCCCCGCGGCATCCGTATCCCACTCGGAAGAAACCAGCCCATCCTCCTCCAACTGGCGCAGGTGACGGTAAATCATTCCCGGCGGGGCCTGCCCCTCCACGAATCCGAACTTCTGAATATTGCGGATGAGTTCGTACCCGTAGGACGGTTTGGGATAGAGTCCGAGCAGAATAGAGGGTTGAATGTAGCGCTCCCTTTTGCCCTGCCGCGGTCGTGGTGTTTTGCTTTTTGGTTCCGGCATATCTTTTCTTGACCTATATCCTTGAAGGATATATATTCTATTGGAATAACATCGGCAAGATACCTCTTTGCAGGCTTGTCCCGTCTTCAACGGCTACAAAGGAGAATACCATGCCCACCATTTTCGTTCGTGAAAGGCGAAAAGTCGAAGCAGGCGAAAAGAAACCCCGTTACCGGATCGTCGCCGTCCACGATGTCAACCTCAAGATCTACGTGGAACATATCCGCAAAAGGGAACTCGACCAGCTTGCGGAGGCCGCCGGCGCCGATGTAGTTATCCTCACGGGCGGAAAGGAGGAAAAGAAGAAGGAGAAGCAGGCGGCCCAAAGCGAGTAAACCGTCGCCCGGCCCTCCTGCTTCCTAATCCCATGGATCGTCTCCCGCATGCCTGGCACATCATTCCTCTTTATGGATGATGGTGCCCACATGTTTCCCTTCCAGGGCATCGAGGATATGTTCCGGGTGGTGCAAGGCGTCGATGATCTGGAGTTCCTTGAGGCACTTAGCCCGCTGGAGCAGGGTGAGGATCGGCCGCTCGATGATGAGATCGTCGAGATCCAGTTCGAGAAGTTCCCTGGCCGAAATCCGGTCGAAGAACCGGAGGTCTTTGCGCTCTGCTTCAGCGACTTTTTTCGGGTCGTTGCTGAAGAGGCCTTTTTCGTCCTTGAGGTAGATGAGCGAGCGGGCCCCTATGTTTTCGGCCAGCAGAAAGGCCCCGCAGTCGGTCCGATGGGGAGGTATGGAGCCGTACTCGGCAGGGTGTTCGAAGAAGCCGTAGGGGGGAATACCATAGGTAATGGGCAGGTACCCGCGGCGGCAGAACATCGTGAGCTGTTCGAGGTTGTCCCCGTGCCCGATCTTGACTCCTCCATGCTTATTGAGGAGAACGCTCATCATTTCGGCATTTTGCCACGAGACCTTGTCCCCGAGCTTCGAGAGCACGCCGGTGGGCATGCCGAGGTCGATCCCGATGCTGTAGACGTGCCTTGCGCGGGTGCCTCCGCCGGTCATCAAAATGATTTTGTACTTCTCTTTCGCCTCCACGAGGACATCGACAATCGGCAGAACCGCTTTCGCTCCCCGGTCGATGATGCTCTGCCCCCCGATCTTGACGACGTTGATCTCGGGTTGCATGCGAAAGTATTCCCTGGCTTCGGTGCTTCGCAGGAACTCCTTGCTTACGAGGGATTCACCCATGAGAGGGGAATCGATATGGAGTCTTCCCTTGTCGCTTTCTTCCTTTACGAGTTTCGACATATTACTTCCTCGTTTCCGGCCTGCCCTCCGGACAAGCCCGGGTGAACCGAAAATTCCATGGTAAGTCCTGCCCGTGCAGGAACATGGCGTCGCAGCGGATGATTGTGATGATATGGGGAGGGCGCGGCAAAGTCAAGTAGGTGGCTGAACCACGGAGAAACTCGAAGAGCTTGCCGATTCCTTGGACCGACGTCCGTCTCGAGTTCTCCCGCGCGCGCAACGAACCGGTCCGGAGGCGAAAATCCACCGGAGCGCGGGTTCCGTCTTCCCTTCCCGTCCGGCTTCGGGGACATCACACTCCATAGTACTCGCGGTACCAGGCAACGAAGCGCGGAACGCCCTCGCTGATGGAAACAGCGGGTTCGAAGTGGAAGTCGCGGACCAGGTCGTCGATATCCGCGTAGGTGGCGGGAACGTCTCCGGGCTGCATGGGCAGGTACTCCTTCCCGGCTTCCATGCCCAGGGCTTTTTCAATGGCGGCGATGAAATCGGCAAGCTCCACCGGCTGGTGGTTCCCGATATTGTAGATGCGGTAAGGCGCGCAACTGGAGCCGGGGTTGGGATCGCCGCCACGCCAGGCGGGGTCCGGCTTGGGGGGCGAGGCCATTATCCTGGCCATGGCTTCGACGATATCGTCTATGTAGGTGAAGTCGCGCCGCATGCGTCCGTAATTGAATACCCGCAGGGGTTTGCCCTCCACGACGGCCCGGGTGAACGAGTGCATCGCCATGTCCGGCCGCCCCCACGGTCCGTACACGGTGAAGAAGCGAAGGCCCGTGCACGGCAGCCTGTACAGGTGGGCGTAGGTGTGGGCCATCAGTTCATTGGCTTTCTTCGTGGCGGCGTAGAGAGACAGGGGATGATCCACGTTCTGGCGAACTGAAAACGGCATACTCGTGTTCGCCCCGTAGACCGAACTGGAGGAGGCGAAAACCAGGTGTTTTACCGCGCCGTGGCGGCACCCTTCCAGGATATTGAAGAATCCGACCAGGTTGCTGTCCACGTACGACGCCGGGTTGGTCAACGAGTACCGGACCCCTGCCTGCGCCGCCATGTGCACCACGAGATCGAACCGGCAGTCCCGAAAAAGGTCACGTACCGCCGGCCCATCCTTCAAATCCAGTTTGTGAAAACGGAAGGCCGGAAAATCCTGCAGAAGCTTCAACCGGTCACGCTTGAGATTCACGTCGTAGTAATCGTTCATGTTGTCCAGGCCCGCGACGATCCCGCCTTCCTTGAGAAGCCGCATGGCCACGTGAAAACCGATAAACCCGGCGGCGCCGGTAACCAGTACAGGTTTTTCCACATCCATGTAAATCGAAGTCTCCGCAACAGGGGTTCTCTCCCCCGGTCAGGGACAATGCTTATGAATCGAGCCCGCGAGCCCGAACGGCCGTTCCCGAAAAAGCGAAAATCCGGGCTTTTCAACGCTTCCCGGCCCCCGGTTCTCGCGGTGGAGACGCCGATTCAACGCCATTGCCCTTTGGAGTTCCCACGCTCCGGCGTGGGAACCGGGTTTGACGACTCTTTCGACTTCTAAACTTAATCATTCCTTCTTGCCGCGCATCCGCACGGTGAGCACCGAACACGGGGCCTTCTGCACCACCCGGTCGGCGGTGCTTCCGAACAGGGTGTGGGCAATGCCCGTGAGGCCGTGGGACCCCATGACGATCAGGTCGATTTTCTCCTCCCCGGCGAGGCGAAGGATTTCCGACGCGGGATACCCGGACAGCAGGTGCACCACGTGCGCCTGCGTCTCCTTGAACTGGTTGGTGTAGCGAGTCTGGATGGACTCCTTCGCCCCTTCCGTGACCTGTTCCGCGAAGTCGGAATCATACTGGATGGGCATGTATGTCTCATGCACGGGAGGCGCAATGGAGAAGTTGACCGTAACGTGCACGATGTGCAGAGTGGCCCCGTAACGCCATGCAAGATCTTTGGCCACGAGGAAGGCTTCGTCGGCATTTTCCGAAAAGTCGGTGCAATAGGCGATGTTTTTGAAAGTACTTACCTGCATAGCATTCCTCCTGTTCTCCTTGTGAAAGGCATCCGCAATTCGATGAAGCGGACAAATGAACCGACGCCGCCCCCCTCTCCGGCGCTCCCGTCCGCGCTAAAACGGTGGTTCCGGACAAAAAAACACCCCTTCCGTTCTAAAACGCATTATAATGTCTGTCTGTTGATCATTATATTACAGGAGTGACGAATTTAATATTCCTAATTTGGATGCCTCTGCTCGCCCTACGCGGAAAGCAGAACCGGAGGACTGCCCATGGAGGTCGAAAACAAGCTGATCCCGACACTGAGAGAGGGTGTCGACATCATTAAAATGATTTTCTTCAAAAAGCTCAAGGAGCGCCTCGTCGCCAGGCATCCCGGCTCCGAGGTTTCCTATCCCGGCAAACTTGCCGGGGCCATCGTAAACGATCTGTTCGGCACGCCCAACATGGAAGTGCCCTTCGCCCTCTTCGTGGAAGAAAACAGAAGCATCATAGAGGAGGAGATGCAAAACATCGCCGTCCGGTTCCCGGATATGCGAATCCCCTTGACGGATGCCCTGCGCATACAATTTCTTTGCGACCACCAGGAAGGGGTGGACAGCACCGCGGTTCTCACCCGCGCAAAGGACCTGGGGATACTGATGGTGGAGCGGGAGATCCCGATGCCGGCTTCCTTCATGAACATGGTGCGAAGACTCGGCAGCGCCCTCAAGATCCTTTCCCCACAGGCCCGGTAGTCGGACGAACCTCGACAAACAGCCGGTTCCCATGCTCCCGCATGGGAACCCGTCGGGGTCTTCTCCCTTCGGTATTCTGCGTTCTCTTCGTTCCCCTTTCGGGTCTTCCCGTGATCTTCAGGGGGGAAATCAAAGTCGAACAGGCCTACAAGTCCACGGCGAATGAGATATTGAAGGTTGTTCCGCCTTCCGCCCGAGGTTCAACCCACACCCGGCCTCCGTGCTGCCCCGCTATTTCCTTGACGATGGCCAGCCCCAGGCCCGCCCCCTCCACTCCCCTGGAACCGGCGCTACGCTGAAACACTCCGAATACGGTATCGCCGCGATCGCCGACCCCGATGCCCGCGCCGTCGTCGCTCACCGAGAAGACGTGAAACCCTCCCGAAAGTGCGTAATCCACCCTGATCTCGCTCAGCGCATTTCCACCGTATTTGAGCGCATTGTCGATGAAATTCCTGAACACTCTGAGGACCGACAGCCTGTCCGCTCGAACGACGACGGGCTCTCCGGGCTCTATCCACCTTATCCCGCGCGCCTGCAGCACGACGGCGAATTCCTCCCTGATGGCCGCCAGGATCTCCTTGACGTCAACTTCCTCGATCGTCAACCGCACTTCCCTGGTGGCGATGTAGGAATTCATCTTCTCCACGAATGCGGCGATCTGCTCCGCGCCCTTGATGATCTGTTCGCAATACTTTCTCCCCTTCTCGTCCAGGAGGTCTGCGTACTGCCTTCGGAGGAGCCTGGTAAGTCCGTGAATGGCTATGGAGGGGCTCTTCAGGTCATGCAGAATCGAATATGCGAAGAGCTTGAGCTTTTCCGAGCTTTCCCGGAGGGCGTTCTCGACCCGCTCGCGCTCCGCTATTTCCGTGCGCAGGTCCTCGTTCGTCCTCGCAAGTTCGACCGTGCGCTCCCGGACCCGCATCTCCAGCTCGTCGTGAGCTTCCTGCAGCGCATCCCGGGCCTGTTTGCGTTCGGTGATGTCCTCCGTGACCCCTACCAGGCCGCCCACCTTCCCGTCAACATTCAAAAATGTTCCCTTATTGATAATCACATCACGAAGAGTGCCGTCGGCATAAAGCAGCGTAGTTTCATGGACCTGCGTGCCCGGACATCGCAGGAGCGCCATATCCATGAGTTCGTACTTCTCGGCAAGATCGTGCGGGAAGAGATCCGTAGCCCTCTTTCCGATAATGTCTTCCTTCTTCAGCCCGATGCGGGCCTCGAACGAACGGTTGCACCCCTGGTACAGGCCCGAAGCATCCTTGTAGAACACGGGATTCGGAATGGTGTCGATGAGAGTCTGCAGGAAGTGCAACTGCTCCTGCATCATCTCCCTCATGGAATCGGAGGCGCCGGCCTCTCCCTCCAGTTCCGCCACTCTTCTTTCCAACTCTTCGTATGTGGGCTTGCTCTTCATTTGAGACCCTCTTCCGCCGGTAAAAGCCAACCAGGTGGTCCGGTCCGGTAATCAGTGGAACGGACGGGCGCGGGTTTCACATTATTGAATCTCAGGCAGCCGAAACAGCACATTTTAGAACTTTTTTGCGAGCATATACAGGAAAGCCAGGATCTCCGCGACGGCCTTGTACAGGTCCTCGGGGATTTCCTCGTAGAGGTCCAGCGCAGCCAGCACTTCCACCAGTTGCCTGTCCTCTTTGATGGGAATGTCGTGCCGCCGGGCGATTTCGAGAATCTTTTCCGCCAGCACCCCGCTTCCGCCGGCAACGACCTTCGGCGCATTGTCCTTCTTGTAGACATATTCCAGTGCGACAGCCTTTTTACGTCCGTCCATCGCCATCTTCTCCCATGCGCTCGCCCCCTCGGAAAGCCCTCCGAAATGTTGGTAATCTCACTCGAACCTTCATATAAGCAATACTTATACCATGGTCCCCTTCCGTTAAAAACAAAGAGGGCCGGGATAGCGGCTATCCCGGCCCTCTGTATTCGTCAAATCCGGAGTTGCATGATCATCGGACGGAATTGAACCCGCTTAAGCGGATTGTGTCGATTCCCTCAACATGTCGTCCGAATCGAACAACTGCCCGTCAACGCATTTGATGCAGAAAAAATCTCCGCATACATATGCGCCGCTCGATAATTCCTGTCCATCGAGAAAACAGCCGTTTCCGGCGGAAGTTTCCATAATGCACTCCTGTCATGCTTTACGCTTGTATTCAACAAAGGGGCGCCGATCGCCTCTGCGGTTTCTAATATACTAATCATTTCAATATAATAGACAACCACCTCCTCCGACTTCCCGCCGGTCTCCCCTTGGCGTGCTCGCCGGTCGTCCGGAATAGTTCTGGATATGTATGCACGATGTCGGATATGATGGTAAACGGATGGATGCAAGTCCGGGAAGGCGGCCGGAGACTTCCGTCTCCATCCGGCGGATCCCACAGTATGGACCTTCCCCCGGGCTGCCGTCGTTCGGGCCGGCGCCCTCCCCCGAGGGAGGACGCCGGGAAGGTCCCCAGACCAAAGGAGGCGCAATCACATGCAAATTCCCGAGTACATAACGGTGGAAGAGGTTCAAAGAGTCTGCAGCGAGCTCAAGATAAGAGACTGGACCACCCTTGGAGATTCCCCGGTTCAGATCGGGGAGGCGCGAATCATCCTGGCCGAGGTGAATACGGAGGGAATGGACATCGATCCCGAGCGCTTCAGGATGGGACTCGACGTCGAACTGGAGCACGGCGTAAGATTCAAGGATGCAAACGTAACGAACAACCATCCCGTTTTGACCGGCAAGATCGTTTTGGCGCACCTCAAGGAAACGCTCGACTATTACGAACGGCTGGAAGTGGCCGAACTGGAAGGCGACCTGCTCAAGTACGCCGCGGCGGGCAACGCTGCAAAGCTGGAATCGCTGTACGGCAGGTTGGTAGCCGCAAAGCTCGCCCTGAGCAAGGCGGAAGCGGAAGTGCTGAAGTCGGGGGCGTGAGCAGCGAAAGTTCGAGAAGGACGGCGACGGGCCCGTCGGCCCGTCAAACCGGGCGAGGAGAGAGAAGATGATCGAGCGGATGAAGGCGCTTCTCAGGGAAAACTCCATGTGCGTTCTGGCCACCTGCACCGGCGACCGGCCCCACTGTTCGCTCATGGCCTACATAATGGACGAGCGGGGCGAGGCTCTCTACATGGTGACCTTGAACACATCCAGGAAATACGAGAACATCATGCGCAACCCCTATGTGAGTCTGCTGGTGGACACCCGTGCGGCGGCATCCGGAGCCGAACGCGCCGGCATCAAGGCCCTGACCGTCTCCGGGGTCTCCTCGGCCGTGCGCGATGAAGCCGAAAGGGAACTCATCCTCTCCCGGGTCGAGCAGAGCCATCCGCACCTCAAGGAACTTGCGCGCCACCCGGACACGGAGGTAATTGCCGTCAAACCGCTTTCCTTCCTGCTGCTCGACGGGCCGACGAACGCCCATTATGCGGAAGCCTGAAAAGGGAGGCTCCGACGATGGCGCGCCGGATGCTCTCCCCGGCAACCGACGCGCGCTTGGAGCTCACAGCAACACCTCCATCCCTTTGCGCCTGATCACGTTCGGCAGTGCGAGCGCCGCCCCTGTCGGGCGCTTCACCCCCCGCTCCAACTGCGATATATAGCCGACCGTCACGTTGAGATGGAGGGCGAAAACCGCCCGGCTCATGTTCGCTCGCTCTCGGATAGCCCTGTTTTCTTCCCCGCTTAAGGGTTCGATTTCGGGTTTCTTCTCTCCAAGATGCCTCATGGTGATTTGAGCGTAATCCTCATCAGCGAGTATGCCGCCATTATGGAAATCCTCGGCGGTATCGGGCAACGCACTTGAGCGCCCCTGCCCAGTCCGCGCAACCCTTTGCTTGATAACGCCGCCGCCCAAACCGGCGTCTATAATCTCACGCTCGGCCCGCTCGACGGCTTCCCGCAAGCTTTGATCCCTGATCCGCTCACGCCTGGCATGGCGTACAAACCACCTGGTTATGAAAATCCGCGCTTCCCCCTCCTTTCTGAGGCTATAGCGCCATGGACCATACCCTGCAAGTTTTGTCGGTATATGGACCGCAGCCGGTTCTGTTTGGATCGGAGCCTTTTCGCGTTCCCACGAATGAACGCGATAACGAGCGCGGACTCAGGCGGCATTGCGGGACCTTCGGGGAACCAGAAGCTCATTTACGCCTTTCGGGTTGTCACACAAT
Source organism: uncultured Syntrophobacteraceae bacterium (assembly GCA_964407285.1). GTDB lineage: Bacteria > Desulfobacterota > Syntrophobacteria > Syntrophobacterales > Syntrophobacteraceae > CAYOVG01. The sequence continues at coordinate 9,826 of CAYOVG010000025.1, read as the reverse complement.
CTAAACAGAGACGACATGCAAACGCCATCTCCTGCGTGTAATATGGCGCACTATATGGAATCGCGCTACGATTTGCTCTGCATAGGCATGTCGGCGGTGATTCGGATTCACTATGTGCATTCATCCATCTTGTGCAAATATGGCTCAATCTGAAACTCTTAATCAGCGAGTCCGGACATCTGCCGGCCGGAGAGGGTAAATGGGTACGGTTTCTACAATTATGAGCGAACGATCGGGGATACCGGTTATGATGAATCAGAACGGGATGCGAGAGGATCTGGTAGACTGCGACGGCGGGACGAGTCTGGACGATCTGATTCCCCGTTTTCTGAAACTGTGCAAGCAGCAGGCGCTAAAGACCGTTTTCTCCGAACGCGCCAATCCTGTCATTTTGCTCTACTTTGAAATAGAGAACTTCTTTTTGTTCCACAAACTCTACGGGGAGGAGATCGCCGGCCGCATCCTCAACGCCATGGAACAGGCGCTGAGAAAAGAAACGAAGGAATCCCTGCGCGACTGCAACCTGCTCTTCATCGGGCACCTCGTTCCGGGCCAGTTCCTCGTGATATGCGACAGAGACGTACCGGACCTCGATTCCCTTCCGGACCTGTCCATGAGTCTGCGGCTCTCGGTTCGCAGCAGCGTCAACCGGGAAGCCGTCCAGATTACCGGACAGCGGCTCGAGATCCGGTCCGGCTTCGCTCCCGTCTGCATGGGCGGCAACAGCCCCGAAGGAACTCTTTACAGCGCTTTGCACGATGCGCAGCAAATCGCCCAGGGAATGATGAACCTGAAGCACCTCCGGCTCATGGAGGAATTCAGGAGGATCATCGACCTGCCGCTTCTCAAGATCAATTACCAGCCCATCGTGGATTTGAGTTCGGGTGAGGTGCTGGGCTGGGAGGCGCTCTCCCGCGGACCCGTGCAGAGCTATTTCCATTCCCCGGCCACATTGTTCAACTTCGCCGAGGAAGTCGGCTCCATCTTCGATCTCGAAAAGGTCTGCCGCGAACAGGCGATCCGGCAGATCGGGAGCATCTCCAAGGGCCAGAAGCTTTTCCTCAACATCCACCCCAAGACCCTGGGAGACCCGGGCTTTTCGACGGGCGAGACGAGGCGGATGCTCGAGAAATACGGTCTGGAACCCGACAATGTCGTTTTCGAGATAACCGAAAGACACAGCATCCGGGACTTCACCCTCTTTCACCGCACTCTCGAACACTATCGCCGGCAGGGATACATGGTCGCCATCGACGACGTGGGTTCCGGCTACTCCGGCCTGTGGGCGATAGCGGAAGTGCGGCCCGATTTCATCAAGGTGGACATGTCCCTGATACGGGGGATCGACAGCAATCCGGTCAAACGGGCCATGCTGGAGACGCTGATCGCGTTCGCGGATAAGATCGGCTGCGGCATCATTCCCGAAGGAATCGAAACCGAAGCCGAAATGACCAGCCTCATCTCCATGGGCGCCCATTACGGCCAGGGATTCTACCTGGCAAAACCCGATTTCCCGAAACCTCTGCCGTCGGCGGACCTGATTACGCGCAACGAACTGATCGTCAACCACATGCAGGGGGAATGGAAGTGTTCGATCCCGATCCGGGAACTGGTGGAGCCGGCCTATGAGGTCGGTCCGAACACTCTTATCGCCGAGGTCAAGAAGAAGCTCTCGGGGAACGGCCCCATCAGCAGCATCGTCGTCGCGGACCGCCTTCAGAAGCCGATCGGCCTGGTGATGAGCCATCACCTGGACCGGCAACTCGGCACCCAGTACGGTGTGGCGCTCTACTACAAGCGCACCATCGACCACCTGATGGATTCGATGCCCCTTATCGTGGAAGGCTCCACGCCGGTGGAAGTGGTCGCGAGGGCGGCTACCAACCGCGAGAGGTTCAAGATCTACGATCACATCATCGTGACCAGGGATGGGAAGCTGCTGGGCATAGTCTCCGTGCAGAAGATGCTGGACGCACTGGCGCGAGTACAGGTGGAAATGGCCAAAGGGGCCAATCCGCTCACGGGACTGCCGGGCAATGTGGCGATCGAGCGGGAGATCGAGCGTCGAAACGGAATAGGCGCTCCGACGAGTCTTGTCTACGTGGATCTCGACCATTTCAAAGCCTATAACGATCATTACGGTTTCGACCAGGGCGACAAGATGATCCTGCTGATATCGCGCATACTCTCCTGGGCGATCAAGCGGCACGGCACGTCGGACGATTTCGTGGGACACGTGGGAGGAGACGATTTCGTGCTCATGACGCATCCGGCCCGGGCGGAGCGGATCTGCCGGGGAATCGTGCGGTGCTTCAAGCGCCTGGTCAAAGCCTGTTACAACCAGGACGACCGGGTGCGAGGTTTCGTCGCGGGCACGGATAGAAACGGCGCCGCCACGCAGTTCCCGCTCGTATCCGTCTCCCTTGCCATCATTGACTGCAGGTGCGACTGGGACCTGGTTCACATCGGCCGAATAGCCGCGGAGATGAAACGGTACGCCAAATCCATCCCCGGAAGCAAGTTCGTCCGCAACAGGCGCAACGCCGCTCTCACAGACGATACGCCGGCGCCCATGCCGGCTGATTCGGGGAATTCGCTATAAAGTCCAATCCATGGACAATCGATATCCCTCCACGACGCCCGCGCCGACTTCAGATCGACAAGGCCTTCGGGCATTGTCGATCTCTTCAGTCGGAATCACCACTCGAGAAAGCCTGTCTACACAACTTCCGTAACAAGACTGCAACAACTCTTTCGTCGTAAAGTAACCTGCCCATCAATATGCCGTAACAATATTCTTTTAATATATGCTTCGAAAAAGGGGAACAAAGGCCAGGGTCCGTTTTGGCTGCGGAGTCCTGAAACAAGGCGACACTATGCGAGGTCTTATGTGCACCATTGCTGATACCAAGGACATGGCCGGCGATGCTTCCTCGGCGACTCTGGACTCCGGGGAGTTGAAATGCCCGAGATGCGATTGCGAAGCAATCTATAAATACGGGAAGACCAAAACCGGGAAGCAACGTTTCCTCTGCATCGTTTGTGGAAGGCAATTCACCCTGGAAGCACGGAAGAGGCATACGGAAGAACGCCCTTCATGTCCGGTTTGCGGAAAGAAGATGCACCTCTATATGACAAAAGGCGCCACGGTCAGGTACAGATGCTCGGAATATCCCTCGTGCAAAACGTTTTACAAAGTCAAAAAGGAGGAGGTCATTTGATGGACTGCTACGTGCACGATATTCCTGGAAGATTAAGAGTCAGAACCCCGCATGCGAAGAATAACCCCGCCAATGCCGCCGAGATCAAGAGTCTCCTGGAATCCGTCGTGGGTATAGACTCGACCGCCGTGAATACACTGACGGGAAGCGTCATCGTTAATTACAATTCCAAGGCCCTGCAGTCCAGGGATATCCTGGCCCTTCTCATGGAAAAGGGCTACGTGGATATCACAAAGGCCGGCGGGAGCAACAGCAGTACTCAGGACGCCTTCTCGATAGCCGGCGGCTTCATCGGCAAAGCCATCCTCAGCATCGCGCTGGACAGGATGTTCAAGGATTCCCCCCTCGCTTTACTGACGGTCCTGATATGAAGAAACAAAGGTGCCGGATGCCGGCTGGGACTGGTTCCTATCCGGTATCGGGCATCCGGCAGGCGCCGATTAAGAACCCCGGATGCCGGGCGCTCGCCGGGGCGGCAACGCCGTCCGACACATCTCAATCGCCCGCCCCTCCGCCTTTCTTGCCTTGAGCCATAAGTATCGTGTTCAGCGCATACCACAACGCCGTATGCCATGCCGGAGCCGCAAAATTGCCCCTGCCGACTTGGTAGATTCCAACACCGACCAGACCTATGAACGCAACGCTCGCCACGTCCAGTTCTCCGCGAGAGAGCCGCTTTAGCTTCTCATTGAGCGATTTGACGGGTCCCACCACCTGGACGTGAACCGGTTTTCCGACGGCAGATGAAGCATTCAGCCTGAAAAACCCGTCAACGACGGCGTGTTCCGCGAAGACGTCCAGACTCAAATCGTGGAACAAAAGCACGCCGGCCGTTTGGGGATTCACTTCGACTCTCCTCACACCCGGATAATCCGACAGTCCGTTCCTGAGGAAGGAAAAGTAATCCTTGTTCCCCCTCATGGACGGGACCCGCAACCGAAGCCGATTCTCGCTCTCATGGGCGATGAAAGCATCAGGAAGCATGTTCGCTTCCTCCTTCCGCCTCGATCGAAGGCTGCCCGGCGTCCGGGTCGTGTTGCCCCTCGCTCGCCAGTTCGGTCTTGACCTCTATCATGAGGTCTTCCAGGGTTTCCGCGGCTTCCGCAACGGTCTCCCTCCCCTTCTCGTAGAGCAGAATCCCCCCCTTTATGCCGGCTTTCAGAACCGGGCGCAAAATCCCGCCGACGATCGAGGTGAGCGCCGGCGCAAGAATGACGGCCCCAATCCCGACGGCTACACTCGTCCCCAATTTATACCCACTGTCGAAAAGCCCCATACGTTTCCCCTCCTTTTCCCCCGTTTCGGCACTGCTCCTCGGGTCCGGCATGCCCTCCCGAACCCGCAACAGTTATGCAACCAACTCCCTGAGTTGAGCCGCGATTTCTTCACCAAGCTCGGGCCGGTCCTTCAACTGCTCTATCTTCTCCCACAGTTCCCGGGGTACTTTCTCCCGATCGTACTCTATGGTGATCGACCTGGCAGCCGTATTGACCCTTATGGAATGCACTCCCGGGATCTCCTGGACAGCTTCCCCGATATCGCCTTGTTGGGCAAGCCAGTATCCCGAGGGAAGCACGCGCAGCCGGATTCTGCCCGGGATGTGATGCGCAATCTCCACATGCGGCAGCAGGCGGACCACCGTGTCGATAGTGTCAGCAGGCACTCCCATTGAATTCCTCCCGTATTCATACACTCCGACCATCCGAGGCCGGAGCGAATCACATGCAGCGCCATATATATGTGAATAAAGCACTGGCTATGTGCCGATTGAACGACATTTCAGTTACAAAATTGCGACATAGAGACCATATAACCATATGCAGTCTCGTCCATCAATGCAAGGGAATTTGAACGCCATACCCCATTATTTGGGAAGTGATGTTAAATCCTGTCCTTGTGAACGTGGAACGACAGAGTCGACCCGGTAACCGTGCTGCATCCGGTGAACAGGAATACCGAGCCCCACAGGACTTCGAGGAAAAGCAGAACTCCGGGGTCCCAGAGTGTAATGAGGCCCTTCACGAGATCGGGCTCGGGCGCTATGGCGGAGTGCGTGACAAACAAAGGTACGAGCATGGAATAAACAGCGCTGAACGCCGCCATGACCTGGTAGCTGGATATCCTGCCGCCACCCCGATAGTCGGCCCTCAGGACTTCCGATATGCACCTCCACACCTGAGTGACTGTAATGCAAAGAGCAAAAGCCATTCCCGTTCTCGACTGGAGGAAGAGCAGCATTCCCACCAGCCCCGTTCCGACATAAAGCACGGACGTTATCGCCTGGACGGGGACCACCTTTTCGCCGTCCAGCCGGTCGGCATAGGCGATCTTTCTGGTCTTGCCGTAAAACGTGAAGCTCCAGCGCTCGAAGAGCCACCGGACGGCGGGCCGGCACTTCGAGACGGGTTTGCCGTAGCAGCATCCGAAACTGATGCAGGCCAGCCGTCCGATCCCTTCGCCGAAGGCGTAGGCGATGGAAAGGGCGGCAAGGACCGCCGTCGTCGGGACCGGTCCCGTATCCGCGCTTGCCCTGTTGAATACTTCGATGATCCACGGAGCGGCGACGATACCGACAAAGGAGGCGCCTCCCACGGTAAACGTATGCCGCTTTTTCTCCACCACTCGCGCCACGATCTTCGATGCGGGAACGCACAGAAGCAAAAGGCAGATCAACAGCGAGAAAGTTTTCTGCAGCGGCACGGATACAGACGCCATGAGCAGCATCGCAACGGCCACGCCCATTGTGTATGCGCAGGCGTTGAACAGACCGTAGTAGGTCAGGTTCATCCCCCTCCAGACCCCGGATTCATCTCTTACAAGCGGCACGGAAGCGGCGATTTGCCATTTCTCGCCCGGCAGCGTCCGGAATCCCCATCCTAAAAGGAGCGCCAAAGCCACGCTCAACGCCAGAATGAACACCACATTCGTAGACATATCCACCATGGTTTCTGAAATCCTCTTCAATCCCAATACTTTTCAATAAAAAGCCGACACCGGGACGGTCACGCCATCTTCTCCATCGAGGAGCGAGATGTTCTCCCGCGGGAGCGCCTGCTCCGCAACTCGAGCACTCGATCCAGGCGCGGCCTTCTCGTGAGGCTCTCACATGGGTTCCCACGCCCGTGCGTGGGAACCAGGCAACCCCGCACCCCGCAACCCGCAACCCGCAACCCGCAACCCGCAACTCGCAACCCGCAACCCGCAACCCCTTCATGGAGTCCGAATGGATACCTTCTATACCGACTTGCTGTGCATCGGCGCGGGGCTCGCCGGCGAGCGCGTGGCCGTGGAGGTGGCCTCACGGGGTTTTCCGACCGTTTGCCTCAGCCTGGTGCCTCCCCGGCGCTCCCATTCCGTGGCGGCCCAGGGCGGAATGCAGGCCGCCCTCGGCAATTGCTGCATGGGCGCGGGCGATTGCCCGGACATTCACTTCACCGATACGGTCAGAGGCTCCGACTGGGGGTGCGACCAGGAAGTAGCCCGCATGTTCGCCGAAACGGCTCCCACGGCAGTGCGCGAGATGGCGCACTGGGGCATCCCGTGGAACCGGGTGGTGGCCGGCCGTAGCGCCTACTTCAAGGGCGGGAAGGAATTCGAGAAGGTCGAACCGGAGGAGAAAGCCGGACTGATCACGGCCCGCGACTTCGGCGGCACGGCCCGGTGGCGCACCTGCTACACCGCGGACGGCACGGGGCACAGCCTCATCTTCACCATGGACAGCATCGTGGTGAAACTCGGCGTGACGGTCCACCAGAGGGTCGAAGCCATCTCCCTCATCCACGACGGCGAAACCTGCATGGGGGCCGTGGTGCGCTGCCTCCGCACCGGAAAGCTCCGGGTCTACCTGGCGAAAGCCACCCTCATCGCCACGGGCGGCTACGGGCGGATCTACCGCGAAACGACCAACGCCGTCATAAACGACGGCTCAGGGGCGGCCATCGCCCTCGACACCGGCGTCGCGCCCCTGGGAAACATGGAAGCGGTGCAGTTTCATCCCACGGGGATCGTCCCCACGAGCATCCTGGTGACCGAAGGGTGCCGGGGCGACGGCGGCACGCTCAAGGACGTGAACGGCGAGCGCTTCATGCATATCTACGAACCCGAAAAGCAGGAACTGGCGTCGCGCGACGTGGTCTCCCGCTGGATGACCCACCACATCCGCAGGGGACTCGGCGTGCCGAGCGCCTACGGGCCTCACCTGTGGCTGGATATCCGCCACCTGGGCGAGAAACACATCAAGACGAAGCTCCGGGAGGTGGAGGAAATCTGCAACGAGTTCCTCGGGATAGATCCCATCACGCGGATGATCCCGGTGCGTCCCGCACAGCACTACAGCATGGGGGGAGTGCGGACCGACAAGACCGGCGCGGCCTACGGACTGAAGGGCCTCTTCGCCGCGGGCGAGGCTTCCTGCTGGGACCTTCACGGGTTCAACCGCCTGGGGGGCAATTCGCTTGCCGAAACCATCGTGGCGGGAAAGATCGTGGGCGGCAACATCGCCGACTTCCTGGAAGGATACCAGGCGGATTTCAAAACGGCATATGTCGCATCCGCCGTAAAGCGTCAGCAGGAACGCATTCAGAAGATCATCTGCAGCAACGTGGGCAGGGAAAACGTCTATGAACTGCGAAACGCGATGCAGGACGAATTGATGGACAGGGTAGGCATTTTTCGCAATGGAGCCGACCTGCGCAAGGCCGTCGAAAACCTGCAGGCCATCTACGAACGGGCGGGGCGGATCGGGCTCCGGTCCAACGGGGTCGGGGCCGCGCCGGAGCTTTCCCTGGCGCTGCGGTTCAGAGGCATGGTGCGGTTGGCGCTATGCGTCGCCCGCGGGGCCGAAGCGCGGACGGAGAGCCGGGGGGCGCACGCCCGGGAGGATTTCGAGGAGCGGAACGACCGCGACTGGCTCAAAAGGACATTGGCCACCTGGGAGGAGGGAGCCGACCTGCCGACCCTCGCCTACGAAGCCAACTCCTCTTTGTGGGAAATCCCTCCCGGCGAACGAGGTTACGGCTCCTGCAAGATCATATGCTGCGAGGACCCGGCCGTTTGCGGGACCGCCGCCGAGGAGATTCCCCAGCGCAGCGAGTGAGCGGATATGGAGCGCAGTGCGCGGCATAACGGGTACCGAGAATAATTCAACGCGGATACGGTGATTCGGGGTGCATGTCCATGGGAAGAGACCTGGTATTCAACATATTCAGATACAATCCGGAAGCTCCTGAAATTCCTCCGCACATGGATACGTTCCACCTGGAGGAAACGGACCGGATGTCGTTGTACATCGCTCTCAACCGCATTCGGGAGGAGCAGGACCCGAGCCTGCAGTTCGATTTCTCCTGCCGGTCGGGAGTGTGCGGCTCGTGCGGCGTCGTCATCAACGGACGGCCCGACCTGGCCTGCCACACTCTGACCGACGGGCTTCCCGAGGAGATCACCCTGATGCCCCTGCCGGTTTTTAAACTCATCGGGGACCTGTCGGTGGATACTGGCGCATGGTTCAGGGACATGCACGAGAGGACCGAATCGTGGGTCCACACCGCCCGGCCCTTCGATCCGCACGCCCCCGAGAAACCCATGGACAACCAGGTGTCCGAAGAAATCTACGACATAGAGCGGTGCATCGAATGCGGGTGTTGCGTGGCCGGCTGCGGGAAATCCAACATGCGGCCCGATTTCCTGGGACCGGTCGCATTCAATCACATCGCCCGCTTCATGGTGGACCCGCGCGATACCCGCACCGTCCGGGACTACTACGATATCGTGGGAACGGATGAAGGAATATTCGGATGCCTGGGGCTCCTGGCCTGCCACGACGTCTGCCCGAAGGGCATCAAGCTGCAGGACCAGCTCAGCGCGTTGCGGAGAAAAATGGGCTGGACCGCGCTTCGACAAATATTCGGCAGGCTCATTCCGTAGACGCTCCGGGCGCGGTCACGCCCGCACCGCACCCGCGCCGCTCTTTTTCCACCACGAAAAACACGAAAAGGCGCGAAAGGGGAAGCGACTCTTCCCGTATCCGTACTTCTTCCGTACGCCCGCGGCGCCCCAACCCCGCGGGGTACGCAGAAGCGTAGCGTTGCCGGCCATTAAAGGTCATGCTGTAGCCCGGGAATTTGCGATTCCACGGTCGGTCTACCGCGCTCTTCTCCCGATTGACTTCAAGCTTGAGCTTCCGCGACAGGTACTGCGTGATGCTGATGAGCACTCTCTCGCCGGCTCGCCTTGACCGCGCATAGATGTTGCAGTCATCGGCATAGCGGCAGAAGGTGTTCCCCCCCCTCTCCAGTTCCTTATCCAAGTCATCCAGGACAACGTTACTCAACAACGGTGAGAGCGGACCCCCTTTGCGGGGTCCCTTCCGTGCGTTGCGATACAATCCCTCCCGACCATCATCCCCGCCTCCGGATAGCGGCGGGTTGGCTCGAGCACACGCTTGTCCCCTATCTTTCTCGCCACCCGCGACATAGGAATATCGTGGTTGACTCGATCGAAAAATTTCTCCAGATCCATATCCACCACCCGGCGCCTACCGCCCGACACATACTCCACGCCGGCAACATGTTCTCGCGCTCGACCACTTGCTCCATCACCTGCATAGA
>CAYOVG010000024.1:0-35710 GCA_964407285.1 uncultured Syntrophobacteraceae bacterium | reverse complement strand
GGCGGTAGGCGCTGGCCGGAAATTAACTCTGCCGTCACGCCGATGAAGCAACTCTTCACGGCGGGGAGCATGGGCAGGCTGAAGGGCTGCGACACGGACTCGCGCGCCCGCGCCGCGGGCCGGCGGCAGGCCGGCGCCGTAACGGCTGGCCTTGTCTTCCGGCATGGCCACGTTGGGATGGTCGCACCGGCGGCGTGAGGCTCATCTCGTCCACGACGACATCCTATGCGAGGGCCGAGGACGGCCCGACCGGCATTTCGCGGCCCGCGGCCCGCAAGCCGTAGCGCGCTTGCGACCGCGATGCGCCGGGCCGGGGTTTTCATGAGACAACTCCCTCTCGTCTACAAGTATTTCGACACTTTCCAATACAGCCTCCTCAAGCAGCATGTTCGATTTTTTTTCCCCGAGCCCGCAAACCCGGCATTCATGCGGATCGTATGACACTTTTGCGCTGCTTTCATGAGCTGTTCATGACACTCTTATGTGGCGCCGACCCCTTGTTTTCGGCCTCCAGAGGCTCCAAAATCTCTGAAAGTTCCACCCATGACGAGCAGATTGACTACAACTCTTTTCACGCATGCTTTTCGGCCAATGGGCCGGGATGATGGGAGTGGTTCGGGTTCATGCGCTCCGTCTTGAACCTGCTCATGATCGTCTCGCAGTTGCCGGCGACGGCTTTGAGAGCCTGCCGGTCTACTTCCTTGCATTCTATGCAAGTAAATTCCAGGTGTCCCAGGAAAAACGCCGGATGGTCCATATTGCGGTCACGGCTTCCAGGATGCGAAGCCGTCCCGGTCTTCATCCTGCGGCACGCCGTCACTACCGCCCAAAGGTCCGGTGTACCGGGCGCATTTTTCGATAAGCTTCTGATGGACCGGATGTGCATCACATGGCTCTCCATTCCGAAGAATCACCAGCGGGAGCATGATAATGAGAAGGTTGATTCCGGTCAATTTATAGAATCGATAACAAAACAAAAAGGATACATTAAGGCGTCAGGCAATGAATAACTATCCGGTTTCCTCGCCTGAAAGCGTTATTGAATGCCTACAAGCCGATGATAGGTCAGCGAGGACGGATATTTTATTCTTGCCAGGCGTCTAATATGGGGAGTCGGCCGGACGCGAGTCGCCTGCCCACCCTCACCAACTCCGGCACGCCCGCGGCTTTGCCCTTGCCGATCGAGGGGCAGCCACGCGACTCATACAAGACTATCGTCGGCAGTAAGAAAAACGCCGAGGGAAAAGCAACCGGCGGTGTGTGAATGAATCGGGTAAATGAAGATTCCGGCAACCGGTTCATCGCTGGAGTTGTCCCGAACGAAAGACCATCCTTACCATCGAGCGCAACAGGCCGATGAAGGTGAGGGTCCAGGCCAAAATGGCGACAAAGATGAAGTAGCGGGAGATTTCCATCAGGAAGTCCAGGCCGACGGCGTTCGACAACCTGAGAGTCGAAACCGTGTACATTCCCAAGGGGAACACCATGCTCCAGTACTGCGGATCGTAGGAGAACGGAGTGCGGCGGATCACGAACCGCCATGCCCCCAGGAGCAGAAGCAGGGGTATCCACCACGTGGCGGTTGTCCAGAATAGAAGCGTGAACCCGGTGGTGAAAGGAAGCAAGCCGGCTAGGAAAGGGGATTCCCGGCTGTTCAGGATGAGCGTCGCTCCCGCCAGCGTGGTTATGGCGACCGCCCCCATGTTGATCCAGTAGGGATGCCCCAGTTGCTCCGGTTTCAACTCGAAGAACATGAGCCGGTAGAAAATGAGCGTGATGATAAGCACGTAAAGCATGCACCCCAGCAGAAACATCGCGAGCGAGAAGAAGAGAAGCGCTTCCCGGTATCCTTCAGACTGAACCGCAAGCAGACCACTCAGCACCGACAGGGACTGCGTGCTGACAATCGCGATGAGCCATGTGCCGTTTATTCCGGCCCCCAGTTCCGGCTTCACTTCCCGGATGCTGAAAGCCGCAAGAACGCTGTAGATCAGCAATATCCAAAGAACCACGCCAATCACGAACAGGAGGGCGGCCACACCGAAGTCCTGAGCCAGAAGGAAGAATTGATTACCCAGAATGCATGTTCCCGCAACGACCGTAAGATACCCTGCCCCCTTGGCGTGCTCTCCGAGGTCCGCCAGGCACCTGCCGGGATACCGGATCAGCCGGGCGATCGTAAGTCCCCACAAGGCGACATAGAACAGCACATTGAGACGGAACAGAAATTCCGCCGCCCGGCCGTATCCCAGCAGATGGCACGCGATCGAGACGATGCCCGTGGCCATGACCATGGCGAAGCACCCCGGCGGCAGGGTTTCCACGGTGGATCGTATTCCGTAAAGGGCTGCCCGCATCTCAGTACTCTCCGCTCCGTCTTCTGAAGAGGATATAGCTGCGCCGAACGTAGGAAAGCGGTGCGCTCCAGATGTGGACCAGCCTGCTGAACGGCGCGAATGCAAAGAGCGCGAAAGCCGCAAGGATGTGGAGCTTGTAGAGAAACGGAGCGCCGGCCAGAAGGCTCGGGTCCGGCTTGAAGATCAGAATTCCACGAATCCAGGGGGCAACGCTGTCCAGCACGAAGTAGTGGCCGAAAAACACGTTGTAAGTCCCGACCCCTATGATGATGATAAGCAGAATGGAAGTAACGAGGTCTCTTCGGGTCGTCACGACTTTCACCTTGGGGTCCGTGGTCCGACGCCACAGGAGCCAGACCGACCCGATGAAAGCGGGCACGCCGAAAGCCGCTCCCAGGATATAGGCTATCCGGGTGTGAAGCTCGCTGTTAATCGCGAAGAAGTCGTACGTCGTCTGAGGAATGAGAAGCCCTATGAAGTGCCCCATCAAAGCGAGCAGAACTCCGTAGTGGAAAAGATTCGAGGCTATCTTGAGGCTCCCCTTCTCGAATATCTCGCTCGACTTCGCATTCCATCGGTACGGGTCCGTGAAGTAGCGGTAGATGGTCCCCAGAACACATATCGTGAGCGAAAGGTAGGGGAAGATAACGAATGCAAAGGTATCCCAGAAACCGGCCATGATAGTCCTCCCTACTGCAAAGCATCCAAAAGGGACGCATAGATGCTCCCCGTTTCTTTCAGTCTCGATCCCAGAGACGAGATACACTCGCTGAAGTCATTCCTCAACCGGGTTCCGGTCTGCTCCGGCGCCACGGAGAGGAACTCCAGCACCAGGGGCAGGAAGTCCGGCAACTCGTTCGATGCGGTCTCATAGCCCGCGCTCCGGTACGTTGAACTCAGCGCCACGAGGGCCTCTCCCCTCCTCTTGTCGTCTCCCCATTGATGATAGGTCAGGTTGAGGCTTGTCGAAGGAGAAAGGTCGAAGACCCTGGTGTATTCCTCCTGGAGTTCAAGAAGAGATTTCTCCCTGAAATGAGAGAGCATCCTTTCGAAGATCTCCCTCGGCTTCCCCATGGGCAGTGTTTCAACCGCCTCTTCCATGGGGCCGAGAAATCCCGTCAGGTCATCATCGGGGAACTGAAGAAAGAGAGATATGAGTTTGAACCTTACCCGCCGTTCTTCCGTCATGCGCGCATTCCTTATGGTGTTTTATTGTGATACGGGGGCCATTCAAGCCTACATGTTACTGCCGAGCACGAGTCGTTTGGGCTTCCAAACCCGGAACACGAAACATGCAAATCTCAACACGCAACACGAACCCCAGACACGCAACTCGCAACCCGGAACATGGAGTACGCAGCACGAACCCCGGAACCCGCACCCTGCAACCCGCAACCCGCGCCGCGCCCCGCCCCTCCGCTCTAAGCCGTATACGGGTATCCCGAACGCCCCTGTTCCCGGTAGAGGTCGCCCGCGCCCTCCTTCTTGACGGTGGGCGTCACGTAGCGATTCGCATACTTCGCCACAGCCAGAAGCTGGTACATCTCCTTCGCCGATTCAGGAGTCAGGCCCGCATCCTCGAGGACCCCCGGGTCCGGCGATTTATCGACATTGACGGAGCGCATGTAGGCTCGCAACGCGGCAAGTTTCTTGAGCGCTGCGCGCACGGGCCGTTCATCCCCGGCGGCGAGCAGATTGGCGAGATACTTTACCGGGATTCGCATCCGGTCGATTGCGCCCCCGTCCGTTGTTCCTTCTTCGGACTCGATGCTCCCCACGATGGGGCTCAGCGGTGGAATGTACCAGACCATGGGCAGGGTCCTGAACTCGGGATGGGGAGGCAGGGCGAGCTTCCACTCGACGGCGAGCTTGTAGATCGGGGATTTTGCCGCGGCGTCGATGAAGCTCTGGGGAATTCCGCTCTTTCTCGCCTCCGTTGCGATCTTCGGGTCGTTGGGATTGAGAAAAAGGGATACCTGGGCGGAAGTGAGCCCTCCGGCATCACTCGTCGAAGCCGCGGAACCGATCCCGTCGGCGTCATAGAGCACAAGCCCGATGTAGCGGATTCTCCCCACGCACGTTTCCGCGCAAAGCGTGGGCATGCCGGCTTCAATCCGCGGATAGCAGAAGATGCACTTCTCGGAGCGTCCACTGCTCCAGTTGAAGTAGGCCTTCTTGTAGGGACATCCCGAAACGCAGAACCTCCACCCCCGGCACTGCGTCTGATCGATCAGGACTATTCCGTCCTCATCCCTCTTGTAGATCGCCCCGGACGGGCACGACCCCAGGCAGGAGGGATTCAGGCAATGCTCGCAGATCCTCGGCAGATGGAACATGAACACGTTCTGGAACTTGAGATAGGCTTCACGCTCCAGTCCCTGGAAGTTCACATCCTCCCGACCGGTCCCATGCACCCCGGCCAGGTCGTCCTCCCAATTCGGCCCCCATTTGAGCCTTATGTTTTCCCCCGTAACGAGAGACTTGGGGCGCAACGCCGGCTGGTGGCTTCGCAACGGGCTGTTTATGAGGTCCGCGTAATTGTAGGTCCAGGGCTCGTAGTAGTCGTCCATGAGGGGCAAATCGGGATTATAGAAGATACTTGCGAGTTTCTTCGCGCGTCCGCCCGAACGCAACGTGAGTCTGCCGCCCTTTACCGACCAGCCGCCTTTCCATTCTTTCTGATTCTCCCATCTCTTGGGATAGCCGATGCCCGGTTTGGTCTCCACGTTGTTGTACCAGATGTACTCGGCTCCGGGCCGGTTGGTCCAGACATTCTTACAGGGTATGCTGCAAGTGTGGCAGCCGATGCATTTGTCCAGGTTCATGACCATTGCGTACTGAGCTTTAATATTCATACCAGTCCACCTCCCCCGCCTTTCGCACGATGATGACTTCATCGCGCTGGGCCCCGGTCGGGCCGTAGTAGTTGAATCCGTAGCTGAGCTGCGCATACCCGCCGATCATATGGGTGGGCTTCATCAGGATGCGGGTCACGCTGTTGTGGGTCCCGCCCCTCCGGCCGGAAATCCTGGACCCCGGCGTGTTGAGGAGTCTTTCCTGGGCATGGTAGGTGAACGCCTTTCCGCGTGGAATCCTGTGGCTCACGACTGCTTTCGCCACGAGCACGCCGTTTACGTTGTAACACTCCAGCCAGTCGTTGTCCTCGACCCCGATGCTCTCGGCATCCTCGTTGTTGATCCAGATGACCTCGCCGCCCCTGAATAGCGTGAGCATCGTGAGCGTATCCGAGTAGGTGCTGTGGATGGACCACTTCGAGTGCGGCGTGAGATAGTTGAGCACGATTTCCTTGTCCGGTTTAAGACTCTTGTTCACGCGGGTGGAACCGAGCGCCTCCATGTCCAGCGGGGGACGGAAGGTCGGGAGCCCTTCCCCGAAAGCGAGCATCCATTCATGGTCCAGGTAGAACTGGGCCCTTCCGGTAAGCGTCCGGAAAGGAATGCCTTTCTCGATGTTGATGACGAAAGGCGCATAGGGCCGGGTTTCGCTCTCGATGCCGCTCCAGACCGGACTGGTCAGGACCCGCCGGGGTTGGGCGACCAGGTCGGAAAACCTGTGGCCGACATCTTCCTCCGGAGCGCTCAAATCGGAGAGGTCGAGACCCGTTCGCTTCTCCAACCCCTTCCAGGCTTTGACCGCCGTGCTCCCGTTCGTTTCGGGAGAAAGAACGAGAATCGCTTCGGCCACCTGTTTGGCGGTGGATATATCCGGCATGCCGTTGCTGATCCCCTCGGTTGTGACCGTCCCCACGCGGCGCCCGATTTCTTCGTACTCCTCGGCTCCGTTCCACGCGACGCCCTTGGCGGCGAGTCCCACCTTCGAAACCCGCGGTCCCAAGGCGGTCATCATTTTGAACACGTTGCCGTAGTCCCTCGTCACCACCTTGAGGGAGGGCATGGTCTTTCCCGGAACGGCCTCGACCTCTCCCTTCTTCCAATCCTTCACTTTGCCGAGCGGCTGAGCGATTTCACCGGGAGTGTCGTGGAGGAGAGGCGTTGCGAGGAGGTCCTTGCGCACCCCGAGATGGACCCCGGCGAGCTTCGAAAACTTCTCCGCGATGAGTTTGAACTGGTCCCAATTGGTCTTCGTCTCCCAGGGCGGGTCGATGGCCGGATTGAAGGGATGGATGAAAGGGTGGAGGTCCGTGGTGTTGAGATCGTGCATCTCGTACCAGCCCGCGGCGGGGAGGACCACATCCGAGTAGAGCGGGCTCGTGCACATGCGCAACTCCGTTGTGACCAGGAGATCGAGCTTGCCGTCCGGGTCGGCCTCCCGCACCAGGAATTCTTCGGGCATGATCTCTTCGGCTTCATCGTTCATGACCGCATTGGGGGTCCCGAGCAGGTGCTTGAGGAAGTACTCGTGCCCCTTGCCGCTCGCCCCGAGCAGATTGGCCCTCCACAGGAAGAGCATGCGAGGCGCGTTGGCGGGATGATTGGGATCTTCGATGGCGAACTTGAGCGCACCCGCCTTGAGTTTGTCTACGACGTACGAGGTGATTTCCTCGTCAGCGGCCGCGCCGTTCTTCACGGCTTCGTCGCAAAGATCGAGAGGATTGCGGTCGAACTGGGGATAGGAAGGCAGCCAGCCGAGGCGGGCGGCAATGACGTTGCAGTCGGCGAGACGTTCGACGCCGATCGGGTCGTGAAGAGGCGAAGAGACGAATTTTGCCTGGAAGTTCTCGTAGCGCCACTGGTCGGTTGCGAAATAATAGAAGGATGTGCCGTTTTGATGCCGGTGCATGACGTCCCAGTCGTGGCCGAAGGCGACCGTGGACCATCCGGCGAGGGGACGGACTTTTTCCTGTCCGACGTAGTGTGCCCAGCCGCCGCCGTTCACCCCCTGGCAGCCGCACAAAGTGGTGAGGCTGATGATGGTCCGGTAGATGGCGTCGCTATGGTACCAGTGGTTCGTGCCCGCCCCGAGGAAAATCATCGACTTTCCCCCGGTCTTCTCGGCGTTCACGGCAAATTCCCTCGCGACGCGGATCACGTCCTGCCGCGGGACCCCCGTAATCGCTTCCTGCCACGCCGGGGTGTAGGGTTTCGGATCGTCGTAATCGCGGGCGCAATCTTCGCCACGGCCGCGGTCGACCCCGACATTTGCGGCCATGAGATCGAAAACGGTGGTAACGAGTATTTCTTCGTCCCGTCGCATGATTCGCTTGACGGGGACGGTCCCCTCCCTCACCGTCGTTCCGCCCAGGCCGAAGAGCGGGAAAGACACCCTCACCCATTCCACGCCGTCATTCGTATCGCCAGAACGCCCGGCCTCGGCAAGGCGCCCAGCCTCGGCTAGGCGCCCAGCCTCGGGAGGCGCGGTTCCGGCAAAGCTCAGCACCGGATCGATATCGGCCTGCGTGGCGGAATCCTTCAGGCGCAGGTTCCATCTTCCGTCGTTTTCCCAGCGAAAGCCTATGCTGCCGTTCGGCACGGCAAAGCCTTCGCTCTTCGCGTCGTAGACAAGGGTCTTCCAGTCGGCATGTTCAGTATCGCTTCCCAGGTCGGACGCTCTCAGAAACCTGTCCGACACGAAGGTTTCTCCACGCTTTTTCAGCATCACGACAAAGGGAAGATCGGTGAACCTCTTCGCGTAGCCGGAAAAGTATTCCGACCGCCGGTCTATGTAGAACTCCTTGAGAATGACGAAGACCATCGCCATGGCCAGCGCCCCGTCGGTTCCCGCTTTCGCCGGGAGCCACGTGTCGGCGAACCTGGCGTATTCCGCATAGTCCGGAGCGACGGCGGCTACCCGCGCGCCCCGGTACCGGGCTTCCGTATAGAAATGGGCGTCGGGGGAGCGGGTCATGGGAATGTTCGTTCCCCAGACGATCATGTACGTGGAGTTGTACCAGTCGCCGCTTACCGGCACGTCCGTCTGATCGCCCCAGATCTGCGGCGAAGCGGGTGGAAGGTCGCAGTACCAGTCGTAGAAGCTGATCATGGATGCGCCGATAAGAGAGAGGAACCGGGCTCCGGAAGCATAGCAGACCATCGACATGGCCGGTATGGGAGAGAAACCGAATATCCTGTCCGGCCCGTACTCCCGGATGGTATGGACGAGAGCGGCTGTGACGATGTCCGTTGCGGTGTCCCAGGAAACCCGGATAAAGCCCCCCTTACCCCTGGCCTGCTTGTACTCTCTCGCCTTCACGGGATCGGAGACGATACTCTTCCAGGCCTCGACGGGGTCCGAGCATTGGGCGAGCGCCTCTCTCCACAGCTTCATGAGAGGCGAGCGAACGTACGGATACTTCAGGCGAACGGGACTGTACACATACCAGGAGAAAGTCGCCCCCCTCGGACACCCTCGCGGCTCGTAGTCCGGAACATCCGACGGGTTTTCCGGATAGTCCACCCGCTGGGTTTCCCACACGACGATCCCGTCTTTCACATACACATTCCAGGAACACCCGCCCGTGCAGTTGACCCCGTGCGTGGAGCGGACCACCTTGTCGAACTGCCATCTCCCGCGATGGTGGTCCTCCCACCGGCGATGGCCGCAACTGATCTTCGCCCAGCCTTCGGACAGCGTTTCCTCCGGGCAATGAGACCGGGAGGACGAATTCAGAAAACGCAGGGAAGACAGGAATTCTCTCATATTCATGCGAAAAGCTCCTGGGTTGGGGGTTCGAGAATGGAACGGCCGACTCACGCGATGCGGTCTTCAGCGCCGGGAGACGCATGTTCCCGAGGACGCCCGGCATGAGTGCTATTCACGTCCATGGCGCACTGCGTCGAATGCGCTCCGGGCAAGGAATGTTAAGTTTAGCTAATAAAGCTCTTAATCACGTTCACATCGGGGCGCAAGCCGAAGGGCGGGAGGGCGGTAGGAGGGGCGGGCGGGAAGACCCGGGGAGGGGGAAGAACTGAAAGAGAAATGTCCGCACTGGTTAGCGTTTGACATGGCGAGGTCCCTTGCTCATAATTAGAGAGTCGGGATTGATTTTTCCGGTAGAGCGGCCGGCTCTTCTCATTGCCGGGCTCTGCCCTGTAACCGGAAAAACGTTGCAGGAAGGGAGAAAACGAGAGTGAGCACACAATCGAGCGAAGAGCGGCCGGATGCGAATCGGCCTTTGAATATCGCCCATCGGGGCGCAAGGTCCCTGGCCCCGGAAAATACGTTGTCGGCCGCACGGAAGGCATTGGAAACAGGGGCCGACATGTGGGAACTGGACACCATGATGACGGCCGGCAGAGAACTCGTCGTTCACCATGACGATTCGCTGGTGAGGACCTCCAACGTCAAGGCGGTGTTTCCCGACCGGCGGCCGTGGCTGGTTCACGAGTTTACCCTGGAGGAGTTGCGCCGCCTCGATTTCGGATCGTGGTTCGAGCGCACGGACCCTTTCGGGCAGATCATGGCGGGCGAAGTTACGACGGAGGACCTGAGAAGTTATGCCGGCGAACCCGTCCCGACCCTGCGGGAGGCCCTTCTCTTCACCAGGGAAAACAACTGGCGCGTCAACGTGGAAATCAAGGACCTGAGCGATACCGCCGGCGACGGGTCCGTGGTGGAAAAGGTCGTCGACATGATTGCGGACCTCGAAATGACGGACCGCGTCATCGTATCGTCGTTCAATCACCGCTACCTGGAACGCGCCCGAAAAAGGGACCCCAAAATCAACATAGGGGTACTGCTCAACTCCCGGATCGAGGACCCGCTGCCACTGATGCAACGCCTTCAGGCCCAGGCGTTCCATCCCCGCTGCACGAACGTGACGTTCCCGCAGATTGCCGCGCTGATCAGGAACGGCTACGGGGTGAACGTGTGGACGGTCAACGAGCCGAAGGCCATGAGCGAATTCATCCGGGCCGGCGTGAGCGGCATCTGCACCGATTTTCCCCATGTGCTCGGGGCCGTGCTGGCTTCGAAGTTCCCTATGGGTGGAGGAACTTCTTGAGAGCCTCCAAGACATCGTACAAAACAGCGGCGGGGATTCTGATTCCCACGGCGGCAATCACGGAGTGCCTGCGGTAGGGGTCCACTTCGAACTGCCAGGGCCTTACGGGCGAATCGGCCCCCAACCGGCCGGACCCCGATTGTCCCCGAACCGGTTGCCCGGGTCCCGATTGCTCCGGACCCGGCCGGTCCGGCTGCGCCAGGAAGGCCTCGAAGCGCTTCACCTCCCCGGTCAGTCTGTCGTAGCCCTCCTTGCCGTAGACCACTCCGTCGAACTCACCGAAGGAGCACTCCCCGAAGGCGAGCACAAATTCCCCTGTCGCTTTCCCTTTCTCCGTGTGTCGCGCGACCCTGAAGTCGGGATAGCGGGCGAAGAAAGGATCGAGCTGATAGAGGTGTACAAAGCCCTCCGCAGGCACGACGTCATCCACCGGCCTTCGTACCTGAAGATCCGGCGCCCGAACCTGGTTCCACCCCTGTCCCTGTCCCCGCGCCGGGTTCGCCTTCCGGGAAGAAACCATATCCAGGAACGTTCTCAGATACCTGCATACCAGGTCGAACTCCTCATCCGGAATGGACAGCCCGATGCTTACAATGCGCGCATGCCCCTGCCCCAGCGGGGGTTCCCCCTGGACCATGCGCACCTTCGGGGCCGTTTCCGGATTCACCTGACGGAGATACTCCAGGAACTGCCGGGCGAGGACCTCTTTTTCCTTGAAACCCAGCTTCCCGGGCCCTACGTTGATCCTGTCGGGGTCCTGTTCGTATTCGAAGTTGCTCGCCAGAACGAGGAAGTGGTGATCGGGTCCCAGCATGACATGAAATCCCTCTTCCTCGAAGCTTCGCAGGATGCTCATGGTGCGGTTCTTGAGGAAGATGTCGCGGATCACGTCGTTTTCGTTTTCGCCGCGCTCCCGCGCCCGCACCACCATCGCCTCGTGCACCCAGTGCGTGCGCCAGGTGGTGCAGAGCATGAGGGTGCGCAGGACCTTCATAACCTCGCGACCCAGGTTCTTCCCTTTGTAGACCAGGGGCGGCCCGAAGTCGAAATCCCCGTACTCGACATCTTTCAGCCGAAGCGCCCTCTCCCTGTCCCGCGGGGGGATGTAATCCAGGTATGTGCCGAACGCCCGTATCAGTTCCTCTTCCGAAACATCCCCCGAAACGGTGGAACCATTGGCGCGCAGTCTTTTTTCCAGTTCCTGCAGGCGCAGCAATTCCAGTTCCCACCTGTAGTGGAGGTCGAGCAGTCCGTCGTAGTTCAACCGGTGGTATCCGGCGTTCTCGAACTGCTCCCGGAGGTACTCCCAGTCCACGTAGAGTTTCTTGCGGACCTTGCGGTCCTCCAGCACACTCTCGTCTCTCGCTTCCGTATAGCCGAGGATGCCCCTCTCCCCGTCCACGAACACTCTTTTGCCGATGTAATTGCAGATGCAACTCTCGGGGTTGAGGATCATCTCCCCTCCCCCGTTTACGACGAGAGGCCGTCCCTCCGTGTCCACGACCTTGATGAGATAGGGTTTGCAATAGGCCACGGCGGAAACGGCTTCATGGCCGGTGGTGTTGCCGTCGCAACGGATAATGCCCCGCACCCCCGGATGGTTGATCGCTACATCCGTTTCTCCATACGGGCGTCTCCTCAGCAGGATGACGTGTTCCCCCCGCCGGGCAAGCTCCAGGGCGGATTCCGTCCCGCAGGCCAGAATGCCGCAATCGGCGCTGCTGGTGATGGGTTGCCCGTGGGCCAGGACTTCGTAGTCGTGAAACCCCTCACGTAGAACTCTCTCGGGTTGCTCCAGGGCGTTGTTGATGATCATGGACGCCATCTGGATGCTGGTCTTCCCCTCGTCGACCAGGTCCCACATGGCGCGCACCGTTGCATTGAACGTCATTCGGAGGGCGCGGCGCTGCAGGATGAAAAGCTTGCGGTTCTCGACGGTAAACTCGATGTCCAGGGGACGCCGGGCGCGCCCCTCCGCCTGGTTGCCGACCATCAGCAACCGCTCGTGGATGTCCGGGAATTGCTCCTTCATCCGGGGAGCATGGCGCAAGGGCTTTCGGATTTTTCCGGAAACGATCTTGTCGCATTGCACCTTCGGGGCCCACTCGATAACCGGGAACCTGGACCCCGTCCGCTGGTCCCTCGTGAAGTAGACCCCGCTCATGCAGTTCTCGTCGTCGCGGTTCCCGAACACCATCACCTGGACGACCACCGCCGTCCCCATATCGTCCGGCACCTTGGGACTGCGGCTCGACCTTGCTTCGACGGCAATCGGGAGCATCCACGATCCGAGGATGGATTCCACGGCGAAGAAAAGCTGCCTGTAAGGGTCCGTCTCGAAGCCGGAGGGAAACACGGGATGGCGCGCACGCTCCAGCACTCCTTTGAATTCCGGGATCAAGTCCCGCAGGAGCCCAACGGAAAGCGATCCCTCGCCTCCCGCCCGGTAGCGCTGCAACACGCTGTAGAAGTCGTCGTAGGGGATATCGAGCACCACCTCGCCGTACATCCGGATGGCGCTGAGGTATGTGGTAAGGACGAAGCTCTCGTCCTCGCCCGCATCGATCATGGCGGTGACGACGTCATCGTTTAACCCCACATTGAGGATGGTCGCCAGCGCACCCGGCAGGGAAACCGGGGCTCCTCCGCGCACGGCGACGATGAGGGGCATCTTGCCGGTTCGGTCCCCGAACCGGCGTCCCTCTCGCTCCTCCAGCGACGTCAGTTCCGCCCGAACTTCCCGGCGGACATCGTCCGTAAGGGCGTCTCCCGCCGCATGGTAAATCCGCCATACCTCCGTCGACAGCACGAAACCGTCCGGGATGGCTATGGTATCCTGCATGCCGGGAAAGTCCCGCGCCATGTTCTGGAAGTCCTCGGCAAGCTTGGCGCCCTTCGCGCCCCACTTCTCTACCTGACTCGGATCGGCATTTCCAAACGATACGACCAATGGATCGGGAGACATGCTGCACTCCTGGATGGTTTACAGGCCATTATCCGAACTCTGAACGGGAGCACTCTCAGGAGGAGAAGTCAAGCTCCATATCCCGCAACATCCGCAGGTCATGCTCCACGTCGCACCCGGCAACCGTCAGGAGTCGCCCGATCATCATGCCCGTAGCTCCCGCATGGAAGATCATCGATTGCAGTGCCCCGAGGTGGACGCGGCCCGCGCAGACGAGAATTTCAGCCCGAGGGTTCGTGAGCCTGAACATGGCGATGGAGCGCAACATATCGAGCGGGCGCATGGTTTCCATGTGTTCGAGGCGAGTGCCGGGGATGGGGATAAGAAAATTGAGGGGTATCGAATCCACCTGTTCGCGGGCCAGGATACCGGCGAATTCGACCCTCTGTTCGAGGGACTCCCCCAGTCCCAGTATCCCGCCGCAACACACTTCCAGGCCCGCGGCCCTGGCGGCCCTGACGGTGTTCAGGCGTTTCTCGTACGAATGCGTGGTACAAATTTGAGGAAAGAAACTCTCCGCAGTCTCCAGGTTGTGATGGAACCGGGAGAGACCGGCATCTTTGAGGACCGCCAGTTGGCCCGCCTCGAGACATCCGAGGGACGCACACCACGCCGCGCCCGGGATTTGCCTTTCACGGACGGCCTCGCACAACCGCTCGATTCCATCGGAGGAGAGCGCACAACCGCTCGTGACCACCCCGAAGCGGGCAATGGGAAGACCGGCTGCTTCTTCATATTCCTTTATTATCTCACTCTTCGACAGAAGGGGACGGATGCCGGTATTTGTCTTGTGGCGCGCCGCCTGGGCGCAGAAAGCGCAGTCCTCCGAGCAGGCTCCGCTCCGGGCATTGAGGATCGAGCACATGTAGACGTTGTTGCCGAAAAAGCGACGGCGAACGCTACTCGCGGCGGCAAAAATATCCGGCAGGTCGGAGGATTGCGATCGCAGGACCCACATGGCCGCATCGGGCGCTATCGGTCGCCCGAACTCGGCGTCTTCCCGGATTGAGTCGATTTCGCGTTTTCCCACTTCATCTCCCGTGTCAAACCATTCCACTTTACGGGTGAGAATCCAAGACCCCACGGAACGGCGCAGTCCCAATCACCGCGCCTCACGCATCCAGTTCGTAGGGCGTCAGGCTCTCGAAACCATTCTCCGTAACGACGATGGTCTGTTCGAACTGGGCCGAAAGAGACCGGTCGCGCGTTACGGCGGTCCAACGGTCCTGCAGGATCATGACATCGCTCTTTCCGAGGTTGATCATGGGCTCTACGGTAAACACCATTCCCGGAGTCAGCGGGACGCCCCTGCCCTTGCGGCCGTAATGAGGCACCTGCGGGGCTTCGTGGAAATCGAACCCTACCCCGTGGCCGGTGAACTCCCGCACCACCGAGCAGCCCTGCGATTCCGCGTACGTCTGGATCGCCCACCCGATATCTCCGATGGTGTTCCCCGGCTTCACCATGGAAAGGCCGATCCTGAGCGATTCCGCGGCCACCAGAACCACTTTCCGGGCATCGGGGCCCGGCGTTCCGACGAAGAACGTCCGGTTTGCATCGGCGTAGTAACCATTCAGAATAGAGGTCACATCCACATTCACGATATCCCCGTCCTTGATGATGCGCTCTCCGGGTATGCCGTGGCATATGACTTCATTGACGGACACGCAAACGCTCTTGGGAAACCCCCGGTAGTTGAGGGGCGCGGGAACGGCCCCGTGCTTCACGGTATATTCATGGACCAGCGCATTGATATCGTCGGTCTTCATTCCGGCTTTGAGTTCCCCTTCCACCATACGGAGGGTTTCCACCACCAGGCGGCCGGCATCCCTGATGCCCTCGATGTCCTCTTTGCGCTTGAGCCGGATGTTGTACTTGTCGAGGTAGAGCTTCTCGTCACCGACAGGCCTGGAGGCATCCCCGGCAAGGCAGCATTTCTTGTATTTGAGCCCGCTTCCGCAAGGACACGGATCGTTGCGCCCTACCTTGAGCCCCTTCCCTTCGGTCGTCATTTCCGCAGACCCTTTTTTCATATGTCTCTTTCCGCTAAAACACTTATCGTCTTCAAAACAGGATTGATCATCGTCAAATCAGGTTACCCGAACCGTCACCCTGGAATCAACATGAAAGAGAAGCGTGGAAAACAGGGGACTATCACCTCTTCAAATAACCCATTCCACGCCGTGTTTCAATGGAATCAATGATCCGTTCAATGCGTCGGACACCTTGAACAATACCGGCATGGCGAGGCCGCGCGGCACATTTTGTCACTTTACATATAGACGAAACCTTACGATTGGCTTATATATCTTTATTATTTCATCAAACCGGTGCTTCGTATCGATATGCAAACGGCCGCGGTGACCGGCATGGATGCCGGACCGGCGTCGGCGCCGTATGGAGGGGAGATGGAGAACCCGAAGGAAAGCGGTATTTTCCGCGCTCTGATCGTGGAGGATTGGAAGCCCATGCGCGGCATCGAAAAGAAGATGCTCCAGCAGATGAGGGTTTTCGAACTGATCGATGAGGCCGAGGACGGTGAAACCGCGTGGAAGATGATTGTGGAAAGCGCGAAATCCAGGCTGTACGACATCGTGCTTTGCGACGTCAAGATGGAGGGGCTCGACGGCATCGGACTGCTGAAGCGCTGCCGGCAGAGCCGCAATTTCCGCTTCGTACCGTTTCTCATGATATCGGCGTCTTCCGAAGAGGCGAACATCGTGGCTTCACTCGGTGAGTGGGGGGCCAACGGGTTCATAGTGAAACCCTTCTCCTACGATGTCCTGAGCAAGCGGATCGATGCGGTTCTTAAGCGCGCCCAAAGCCCGGAGGAAGCCCTCTTCCGCCATGTGGACCAGTTGAAAGCCAACGGAGCGCTCGAAGACGCTCTTGAAGTAATCGTGCAAGCAGAGAGGGACAGCCGTCTCTCCCTGGCCAGATGGGTCAATACCAAGGGCGAGATTCTACTGCAAAAGGGTGAAACGGAAGAGGCGTCCGTCGCATTCAAAAAGGCCATGGGCATCAGCAATATCTTCGTGGCGGCCCACAAGAACTATGCGAAGGCCGAACTCAAGCTCGGCAATATGGAGGAAGCTCTCAAAGTACTGGAGCACGTGGATGAAATCAGTTCCGCCGACAACGACAGGATGCTCCTCGTCGGTGATCTGATGCTCAAAGCCGGACGGCAAGAAGCCGGCAAGAAAAGGCTGGAAGCTCTTCTGAAGCGGACCGGCGAGAATGAAAAGCTCGCCACTCTGAAGAAAGTAGCGCAATTATACCTCGAGGGAGGTCTCTACGACGATGCCGAACGAGTCTACACGGCAACGCTGGAATACGACCCCAAGGACCTCGAGATGTACAACCGGCTCGGCGTTGTCCTCCGTCAGCAGGGAAAATACGAGGAAGCCATGCAGTGCTACCTGAAGGCCTTGAAGAACCACCCGGACCATCCCGGTCTCTTCTACAACCTGGGTGTTCTGTACCTGGCAAGAAAGGAGTACGTGAAGGCCCAGAAACATCTTCAGAGGGCGCTGAGACTCAATCCCGAATTCGAGGAAGCCGTAACAATGTTGAAGAAGGTGGAACAGGCCATGAAGGCGGATTCCCGGGATGGTCCCTGAGCCCTGCGTGCTCCGCGCCTCGGGTTTCGGGTTAAGGCTTCACACATCCACGGGATATCGCGCCCGATGCGCGGCCGCCGTACGCCCCGGCGGTCTTCACAATACCTTATCCATTAATATTTCAAGCACTTGCCCCTACAGGTATACTACCTTCCATATACACGATTATCCTACTCCAATTATATTCCATAGTACATACATTATGGCAATACTGGACATGCACAACGAAGTGATTAATATATCAGATGAAATTGGCTTATTTGCAGTAAGATACTGCTTTTAAAGGATATAATTTATTTTGTAATACAAAGTGGTAACGCAGCCTGATATGAGCGAACTGCCGTAATGAAATCCGTATTTCATGAAAAACCATTGGGATAGCTGGGTCCCGGGCCGTTCGCACCAGGTGCGATATCTATGCCGCATACAATAAATGACTTTGGATTTCCAGGGAATCCAACCAGAACCAATACAAGTGGATGCCGCCCATTTCCACTGGGGAACACCTGTCCGGTCGCTCGTGAGCGAAAGCATTGTCCCGAACAATGGATGGCGGTAGCCTGTCCGGCCTCGGTAAGTATTCAGCGCAGACAATAGAAAAGCCCCTCCAAGAAACACAAAGGATCTTCTATGAACCATGGTTCTTCGGGACACCTTCCCGTTTCCTCATCCAAGGGCGATACCCGTATGCTGGTTCCTTCGCGAGCAGCCGGGAGAAATCCGAACCACAACGATTCCGGAATGTTCAATGTAAGAGACATACTGTATACGATTTTCAAGCACAAACGCAAGGTCATACTCCTCACTCTCTTGCTGCTGTTCTTAACGGGGGTGGCGTACTATTTTCTGAAGGGACCCCCTAGATACAAAGCCTATGCCGTTTTGATGGTCAAATCCGGGAGGGACTATTCAGCGTCCAATCTCGATGGCGATTCTTCTCCTCTTCGAATCGGCCTCTATGAGATCCTGAGTACGGAAACAGCAATCCTGAAGAGCAAGGAACTGATCGACGAGACCATCCGAACCATAGGGGCCGTCAAGATCTACCCAGATATTACGCGGTTTGAATCCAGGAACATCGATATCAACAGCATCGCCGAGATCTTGTTCAGAAAGGATTTCAATGTGGACGCCTCCAAGAATTCAAACCTGATCGGCGTCTCCTTCAACAACGTAAATCCGTATACGGCGGCGGCAGTCGTGAACAAAATCATCGACCTGTACATCGAAAAGCGCATCGGGGTGCTGACGGATTCCAAGCCTACCATATTTCTCGAAAAGAAGGTCGGCGAATTAAAAGAAAGGTTGGCCGACAAGGAGAACGAAGTCCAATCCTACAAGCAGAAGCATAAGCTCTACTCGATCGAGGATCAAAGGGACATTCTCTTCAAGCAGCGGGATGCGCTGGAAGCCGGCTACATGACGACCCAGTCGCAACTCAAGGAACTACAGGAGAAACTGTCAATTCTCGAGACCGGGATCGCGCAATTTCCCAAGATGATTCCTTTCGACCATCAAAGCAGGAGTTACATGCAATCCTACGCGGAACAGCAACTATTGGGTCTCAGGCAGAAAGAGCAGGAACTGCTGATGAGATACCGTGAAGGCAATCCGCTCGTGGCGCAGGTCAGGAACCAGATACGGCTACTCGAAGACTACATGTCTAAAAATACCGGTGAAGATAAAATCATCACCAACGATGTGCCGAATCAGGCATACATCGATATTCAAAAGGAAATAATGACAACCAGGGCGGAACTCAACGCAGCTCGAATAAGATACGGGGAATTGGGGGACCAGTTGCGGTCGCAGGACAAGGCGATAAAGGACTTCGCAGCGGTGGAGCAACCCTACCGTCAACTCCTGCATGAACTCGACACGAACCAGCAGCAGTACGAGACCTGGCAGCAAAAACTGGAAGAAACCCGTGCGTCCGACATTTTGAACGCCAAGTACCTTACGAGCATCAACATCATCGAGAGGGCGTCCCCTCCCATGATCCCGATCCAGACAAAACGAAAGACGAGCATGCTGATCGTTGCCGCGGTTCTGTTCAGCGTGGGCTCCGGTTTGGGTCTTGCATTCGTCCTGGAGGCATTGGGACAGGGATTCACGTCGCCTGAAAAGGCGGAAAAACTGCTCGAGCTTCAGGCTCTTACCAGCATCGGCTACAAAAAGCAATGAGAGTGGAGGCGGGGTCCCCCATGCATCCCGCCTTCGCTTTTCATACACTCTCGACACCGCCTGAATCAACGTATCGAGAATCCAATCATGAAACCGGAGTTCCGGACAAGACAGCTTTGTCCATTCTCGAATTGTTCGCACAATTGCGATCATGAGCACCAAGAGGGCCAAAGATGAGCAAGATAGACTATGCACGTGTACAGACACTGAATGAACCGGTTTTCCGCGAGAAAGAACGAAAGAGCAGGATGCCCGTTCCCGTCACACATTTCGGCGAACTGTTCCACATCCAGCATGAGATGCCCGGCCTTCACCAGGCGATTGAATCGCTCCTGTCCGATACCCCCGAGAGAATCATAGAATTCATCGGCTCCCTGGAAGGAGAAGGAGCATCGACCATATCGAGAGAATACGCGTATTTTGTTTCCAGTCAAATCGGCAAGCGAGTACTCATCATCGATATGGACAGGCATCGGCCGAGCCAGACAGCCTTTTTCGATCTGTCGCCGAAGTACGGCTGGCAGGACATCACAGCCGGCGATACGGAACCGGAGGTCCTGTTCGATCGCATAGAAGATTCGAATCTATTCGTGTGTCCATCGTTCAACAACGGGACGCTCTCCCCGGAAGTCTTCGATTCCCGGTTGATGGGAGATTTCTTTGCCCGGCTCAGAAATCGCTTCGACCTGGTGGTCATAGACTCCCCGCCGCTGAGTCTTTCGCCGGACGGATTGGCTGTCGCCCGCAAGGCCGATGGAGTGGTGCTGGTGGTCGAGGCGGAGAGGACCCGGTGGAAAGTGGCGGAGAACAGCAAGGAACGCATTTTCAAATCCGGAGGAAACGTACTCGGGTTCGTCTTCAACAAGCGCCGCTTCTATATTCCGAAACGGCTCTACAGGAGATTAATATAGGATGATTGAAATAGTGTGATATGTAGAAAGGAGTCAACCGTGTTCCAAGCAATCCTACGGACGAAAAGAGGAGATAGCCATGGAACCCGTGCATTGAGCGATGAGGACCATTTGCCCGGTGACGGCGAGATATACGGTGAGGTGGAGTTCAACAGGCTGCTTGCCCGCGAGCGGAAACGAACGGAACGCTCGGGGAGACCCTTCGCGCTGATGCTTCTCGACCTCACGGAACTCCAATCCGGCGCCGGGGCATCTGAATTGGTAACGCGAGTAACCGACGCTGTCGTCTCATGCACCAGGGAGGTCGATATCAAGGGATGGTACCGCGACGGACAGATCCTGGCGTTGATATTCACCGAATTCAACGGATCTCGCGAAGCGGCGTCGGGCGAGGTGCTTCGCGTCAGAGTCCGGGACTGCCTCGAGCTTCACCTGGACCAGGAACGCTTCAACAGGATTAAGATCACTCTTTACATGTTTCCGGAAGGACCTGCCGTTGGAGGCGACCGAAGCCGGTCCCCGGACCCGATCCTTTACCCCGATATCGTCAAGAATGAGCATCGAAAGCGCTCTTCCCGCGTTCTCAAGCGGGTGCTGGACATAGCCGGCAGCATTTCTCTGGGATTGATCCTCTCACCGGTTATCATCATTATTGCCGCTCTGATAAAGCTTACTTCGGACGGTCCCGTTCTCTTCAGACAGGAGCGCGTGGGCCGGCTCGGCAGAAGATTTACTTTCCTGAAATTCAGGTCGATGTACCTCGATAACGATCCATCCATTCATAAGGAGTACGTTCGGAACCTGATCCGGCGATCCACTTCCGACAAGAGCAATGGGGGCGAGCGGGTTTTCAAAATCGAGCACGACCCGCGGGTCACGCCCGTCGGAAGGTTCATCAGGAAGACCAGCCTGGATGAACTGCCGCAGTTGGTCAATGTGTTGATGGGAGATATGTCCATTGTGGGGCCGAGGCCTCCCATTCCCTACGAACTGGAAAACTACGAGATGTGGCATCTCCGTCGAGTCCTGGAGATGAAACCGGGCATTACGGGATTGTGGCAGGTCAAGGGGCGAAGCAAAACGACATTCGACGAAATGGTGCGCCTGGATCTGCAGTACGCCAGGCAATGGTCTTTGTGGCTCGATCTGAAGCTTATGCTCATGACGCCCTGGGTCATGGTTACCTGCAAAGGGGGCTATTGACCGCGACCGCGCTCATTCCTGCAGGGTGCGGCATCTTTTACACGACATCGTACGATCTCTTCAAAGTCCATCCATCATATACCAGAAATACCAAGAGCTAACTGTTCGGGTGCGGCAGCGGGCATAGCCGCACGTGAATTATTCATATCGCTGGAACCGTTCCCTGCGCTGTCGGATCGTATCTCAACGACCGGTCCATCCGTCCCGGCAAGCGCATGGAACAAGAAGGAATGCGTGATGATTAGAATGGCTGTAATCGGATACGGCTATTGGGGTCCCAATATCGTAAGGAATTTCAACAACACGGACAGCATACGGGTAGTGTCGATTTGCGAGCTCGATCCCGTGGCGCTACGCCGGGTTGAAAAGCACCATCCATGCTTGAATCTGACGACAAATCCATACGATATCCTCCGCTCGACCGACATCGACGCGGTAGCGGTGGTTACCCCTATCTCGACTCATTTCGAACTCGCCCGTGAAGCGCTCCTCAACGACAAGCACATCTTCGTGGAAAAGCCTTTCACTGCATCCGCCGACCAGGCCGAAGAACTGATCGAACTCGCATCGAGAAGGAACCTCAAAATCATGGTGGATCACACCTTCCTGTTCACCGGCGCAGTGAGCACGATCAAGGAGCTCATAGACGACGGAATCCTGGGCGACATCTACTACTACGATTCGATGCGGATAAACCTGGGGCTTTTTCAGCATGACACCAATGTGATATGGGACCTGGCTCCCCACGACCTGTCGATCATGGACCACCTCATCCGGGAGGAACCCGTGGCGGTCGTCGCTACGGGGGAAACCCATCTCAACGGTCACGAAGACGTAGCCTACATCACGGTTTACTTCTCGAACAACGTCATAGCCCACATCAACGTCAACTGGCTGTCCCCGGTCAAAGTGAGGACGACGCTGGTCGGCGGCGAGAAGAAGATGCTCCTCTGGAACGACCTCGAGGCCGACGAGAAGATAAAGGTCTATGACAAAGGCGTGGAAATAGAAAACACGGAAGGGGTTTACAATCTGCTGGTCAGTTACCGTTCCGGCGACATGTGGGCGCCCAAGGTGGACCAGAGGGAAGCGTTGCGGGTGGAAGCGGACTACTTCGCCGACTGTATCACGAACGACGTCAACCCGATCAATGATGGAGAGGCGGGTTTGAGGGTAGTGAAGATGCTGGAAGCATCCAACAAGTCGGTCAAAAGGAAGGGGGAACTGGTTTATCTATGAACGACATGAGCATATCCGCGGACGTTCGGCTGGGAAAGAACGTCAAGCTGTCCAAATTCATTAATCTGTATGGTTGCCGGATCGGCGACAACACCAAAATCGGCGCGTTTGTCGAGATCCAGAAGAATGCAAGGGTCGGAAACAACTGCAAGGTTTCCAGCCACACCTTCATCTGCGAAGGGGTGACCATCGAAGACAACGTCTTCGTCGGCCATAACGTCACGTTCATCAATGATCTCTACCCGCGGGCCACCACCTCCGGCAACGAGTTGCAGACGGACGACGATTGGGACGTCATCCCGACGCTGGTCAAGAGCGGAGCGTCGATCGGTTCCGGAGCGGTGATCCTGTGCAATGTAACCATCGGTGAAAACGCCATTGTCGGGGCAGGGAGCGTCGTTACCAAGAACGTTCCCGCCAATGCGATCGTCGCGGGAAACCCGGCCAGGATTGTGAGGATAGTGAGCCATGAATAACGTTATCCGTATACCCTTTATGGACCTGGTTACTCCACACGTGGAATCCGAACGCGAACTGACGTCCGTGTTCCAGGATGCCTTGCGGTCCGCCCGTTTCATAGGCGGCCCCATGGTGGAGGACTTCGAAAGGGACTTCGCCCGGTACTGTGGCTCCGAACATTGCGTGGGCGTGAGCAACGGCACCGACGCTCTGAGGTTCGCGCTGCTTGCGGCCGGTATCGGTCCCGGAGAAATCGTGATCACCGTTCCCAACACCTTCATCGCAACGACGGAAGCCGTCAGCCAGTGCGGAGCGACTCCCGTGTTCGTGGACGTCGATCCCAAAACGCACAATATCGATGTGGATAAGCTCAGGGAATACTTGCGAATGGAGTGCACCGTCGAGCGCAGGACGGGAAAGCCGGTCCACATGAAGAGCGGAAAGACGGTCGCCGCCGTCGTTCCGGTGCATCTCTACGGCCGGATGGCCGACATGGATGCCGTCATGGAGATCGCGCGGGAATACGACCTGATCGTTGTCGAAGATGCCTGCCAGGCGCATGGGGCGGCTTACTTTTCACAAGAGCGCGGTAAATGGATGAAGGCGGGAACGATGGGATTGGCCGCAGCCTTCAGCTTCTATCCCGGCAAGAACCTGGGAGCGTGCGGAGAGGCGGGGGCAATCGTCACCGATTCCGCGGAACTGGCGGAAAAGATGGCCATGCTCCGCAATCACGGCCAGATCAAGAAGTACTACCACGAGATGGAAGGATACAACGGCCGACTGGACGCGATTCAGGCCGGTATTCTCAAGGAGAAGCTCAAGCGCCTCGAACGCTGGAACGAAAAAAGAAGGGAGCTTGCCGCCAACTACAACGACCTCCTCGGCGACATAGAGGGCGTCGTAACTCCTTACAACCCACCGTGGTCCATTCCGGTTTACCACCTCTACGTCATCGAAACGGAGAAACGCGACGGGTTGCAGCAGCACCTGTGGGAGCTCGGCATTGAAACGGGAATCCACTACCCCATCCCGCTGCACCTGCAAAGAGCGTATGTGGGAAATGGCTACGGCAGAGGAATGTACCCGGTAGCGGAGCAGGCCAGTACCAGGATACTCTCTCTTCCCATGTACCCCGGGCTCACTCTGAGCCAGCAGGAAGAAATCGCCGAAGCAATCACGGGCTTCTTCAAGAACCGGCAACAATTTCAACGGGAACAAGAACTTGAAGCAGTTGAGAACTCCTGATCCATCCTATCGTACGGCGAATGACGGGGGTGCGGCGATCGAGTCCGGCCGGAGGCAGGCCCGGAAGAAGCCGGATGTCCTGATGATCGTCGAGAACTCCTATCCGAATGACCCGCGTGTAAGAAAAGAGGCCCAGACGCTCAAGAACGCCTACGACATGACGGTAATCGCGCTACGGCGGGAGGGAGAGCGCTTTCATGAGACGGTAGACGGCGTGGATGTGTTCAGAATACCGGAGTTTCGCCTTCCCGAGTTGAAGACCGGGAACAAACCGGTCGGGACCATTCTCCCCAAAGCGCGATACATGCTTCAGTATCTCTACTTCACGCTCACCGCCTTGTTGCTTTTCTCGCTCACATATCCCTGGAAGAAGTACAGGGCCATACATCTGCACAATCCTCCCGATACGCTTTTTCTGGTCGGGCTTATCGGAAAATTGTTCAACATAAAGCTGATCTACGACCATCACGACCTCTCCCCGGAACTCTACCTGACAAGGTTTTCAAGGGGAAAGGACATCATATACAAGACTCTCATTCTATGCGAAAGACTCTCGTGCAGATTGTCGGATGCAGTAATAACTACCAACAAGTCCTACAGGCGCATAGAACTGGCCAGGCACAATATCAAAAAGGAGAAAGTCTTCATTGTAAGAAATGATCCCGTTCTTACCGATTCCTCACTCGAGAAATCACCACATCCCCGCGAAGCGCCTCGAGAGGGAAATCGACTCCATGGAGTTCTCCATCCGAATCCGCCGGAGAATTCCCCGGAGAACCCGGCTTCCCGCAACGGCAAGAAGCGGATGATATTCCTGGGAAGCGTCAATCCCCAGGATGGAGTAGATATCCTCATCAGGTCACTGCATTACCTCGTGCACGAACTCCATGAGACCGACTTCACCTGCACCATCGTCGGAGACGGAGATTCGCTCGACGACATAAGAAGACTCACACGCGAATTGAAGATGGAGGACTTTGTCGACTTCACCGGTTACGTGTCCGACCGGAACATGGTCCGGGAACTTCTCGAGTCGTCGGATATCGGAGTTGAACCGGCTCCGGGAAACCCTTTGAACGATCACTCCACTTTCATAAAGGTCATGGAATACATGGCGGCGGGCCGGCCCGTCGTGGCGTTCGACCTGGACGAAACGAGGTATTCGACCGACGGCGCCGCGGTCCTGGTGACTCCCGGGAATATCGCGGCATACGCCGAAGCGATCAAGGCACTCTTCGACAACCCTGAAACGGCTCAAAGACTCGGTAAGGCCGGCTTCGAGAGAATACGGACCGAACTGAACTGGGAGACGACGTCCGTCATTCTCAACCAGGCCTATAGAACGGTATTTCAAGATGAAAGAAATAGATAAACCGACATTCGTAATCGTTACCCCGGCGCGCGACGAGGAACCGGATATCGAGCACACCATCGAATCGATGCTGGTTCAAACGGTCAAACCCGCGGAATGGATCATTGTCAACGACGGCTCCTCCGACGGGACAGGCCGGATAATCGATGAGTATGCCGCTTCCCACGACTGGATTCGCGCGATTCACAGAAAAGACCGCGGATACCGCAAAGCCGGCGCGGGCGTCATCGCCGCATTCTATGATGGATTCAACGCATTGCGCACCGAGGATTGGCAATTCGTCGTGAAGTTCGACGGCGATTTGAGCTTCGAACCCGATTACTTCGAGGCGTGTTTCAGGCATTTTCGGGCGAATCCCAAACTCGGTATAGGCGGAGGCGTCATGCAGATCATGCAAAAAGGCAGGCTGCGTCCGGAAAAACACCCCATATTCCACGTCAGGGGCGGAACAAAGATATACAGGCGTGAATGCTGGAACGACATCGGGGGATTGATTCCCGTTCCCGGATGGGACACGCTGGATGAGCTGAAAGCAAACAAGAGCGGGTGGCAGACCAGGAGCTTTTCCGAACTCAAGCTCCTCCACCGCCGCCACACAGGGGATGCGGACGGCTTGTGGCGCACTTCGGTAAAGTACGGAATGGCGAATTACATCTCCGGCTATCATCCCCTGTTCATGCTTTTGAAGTGCGTCAAGAGGCTTCCGGAACGGCCCTATATCACGGGGTCGATCGGAATGCTCTACGGCTTCATCAGAGGCTATCTGAGCAAGACGCCGCAGGTGGACGACAAGGAACTCATCGCTTACGTGAGGAGTCAGCAAATCCGGCGCCTGCTTTTCAGGGACACGATATGGAGGTATCGATAATGGATATTTCCATAATCATCGTGAACTGGAATTCGTCGGATTATCTCGGGAAATGCCTGAGCAGCATCCACGAAAACACGGATGGCCCCGGTTTTGAGGTAATAGTGATAGACAACGCCTCGTACGACGGCTCGGCAGAGATGGTCGGCAAGGAATTTCCGCGGGTCCGTTTTGTCCAAAGCGACAAAAACCTGGGGTTCGCGGGAGCCAACAATGCGGCGTTCGAGCACTCGACCGGAGACGCCGTCCTGTTCCTGAATCCCGATACGGTAATCGTCGGAGACGCCATAAAGGTCATGCACGGCCATTTGCATTCCTTGCCGGGCGCGGGCGCGGTGGGATGCAGACTCCTGAACTCCGACCGGACCCTTCAAACGAGTTGCGTTCAACCATTTCCCACACTCCTGAACCAGATGTTGAACATAGGCATTCTGAAGGCAAGGACCCGGGATTTGAAGCTGTGGGGCAAGAGCGCGCTGTTTCAGAACTCGGGCAGGCCCGAGCAGGTGGAGGTCGTTTCCGGCGCCGCCGTCATGGTGAAGCGCGACTTGTTCGAACGGGTGGGCCGGTTTACCGAAGATTACTTCATGTACACGGAAGACATAGATCTTTGCTACAAGCTGCTTCATGCCGGATTCAGAGTCTACCATGTGAACGATGCGGTCATCATTCACCATGGGGGAGGAAGCAGCAAGAGGACCGTGGTCAGCCACACGAGCGCCGTATGGATGAGGCAGTCCATCCATACCTTCTTCCACATGAGGAAAGGCAGGAGCGCGGCCCGTTTGTACAGGCTGTCCATGGCCGTTGCGGCGGTCCCGAGAATGCTGATCATGCGCGTCCTCATGAAGCGCGACCGGGGCGGAAGCGTCTACTTCGAGAAGACGTTCGATAAGTGGGACGCCATCTTGAGATGGTCGTTGGGGATGGAGCCACGAGGGATGGGCGGCATGGCGCCGCGAGGCGAAAGATCGCCCCTGGTTCCCAAGGCGTCGTACTCGGAAGAATGAGAGAAAAGGAGCACGGGCATGTGCGCAATTTGCGGAAAAGCGACTCAGGGAGGCCTCGATCCGGCCGATTTGTCCGCGCTCGACCGGATGATGTCGGTAATGCGCCACAGGGGACCGGATGACGAGGGCGTCTACGTTTCGAGGAACGTGGCGTTGGGGCATCGTCGACTCTCCATCATCGATCTGAACAACGGCAAACAACCCGTTTCGAACGAGGACGAGACCATCCGGGTGGTGTTCAACGGCGAGATATACAACTACCTCGCGCTGAGGGAAGACCTCGTCGGGCGCGGCCACATCTTCCGGACCAAAACGGACACGGAAGTGCTCGTGCATGCCTATGAAGAGTACGGCGTGGATTTCCTTCAAAAACTGAGGGGCATGTTTGCGTTCGCCATCTGGGATGAAAAGGAGCGCCGGCTCCTGGCGGCGAGAGACAGAGTGGGCATCAAGCCCCTGTACTACCGGGCCTCGGGCGGAGACCTGTCTTTCGCCTCCGAACTGAAAGCGCTTATCGAGGACCCCGCCGTCGCCGCGGAATTGAACTATCCCTTGGTCGACAGGTTTCTCACCTATCTCTACCTTCCGGGAGACGAAACCCTCATAAAGGGCATCCACAAGCTGCCTCCGGGCCACTTCCTGTTGTGGAAAGACGGGAACATTTCCATCAACGAGTATTGGGACCTGGATTTTCCCGAGACGAAGACACCCCGAGGGTTCGCGGAAGCGAAGGAAAGACTCGGGGAACTGCTTCGGGAAAGCGTCAGGCTGCACATGATAAGCGATGTGCCGGTGGGTCTGCTGCTGAGCGGCGGGGTCGATTCCACCGCCATGCTGAGCTACGCGGTCCATGAGACGGACAAGGACGTAAGCACATTCACCGTCGGTTTCGAAAACGCCGGTTTCGCCGACGAAAGGGAATACGCACGCCTGGCGGCCCGAAGGTTCGGAACGAAGCACTACGATATGACCATCACGGCGCGGGACTTCGCCGACTTCATGCCCAAATACGTGTGGCACATGGAGGAACCCGTATGCGAACCGCCCGCGGTGGCCCTGTACTACGTTTCCCGGCTGGCGAGCGGACACGTGAAGGTCCTGATCTCCGGCGAAGGAGGAGACGAAGCGTTCGCGGGGTACTCCAACTACCGTAACCTGCTGTGGTTCGAGCGGCTCAAGAAGGCCATCGGACCGTTCGCAAAACTGGGAACGGCGCTCTTCGACGCCATGGGGAGCCTCAAAGCCACCCGAAGGATTCAGAAATACGCACCGCTCATGAGCGTACCCTTCGACAGCTACTATCTCAGCAGAACGTCGAACCCGTACAGCTTCTTCAATCGGAGCAACGCGGAACTGTATACGAAAGATTTCCTGTCGGCCATCGACAAAGTTCACTCCATCCGACCGACCACCGCTTTGCTGGAGCAGTTGCCGTCTCGAGACCTTCTCGACAGAATGCTCTATATCGACACCAAATCCTGGCTCCCCGACGATCTCCTGGTAAAAGCGGACAAGATGACGATGGCCAACTCGGTGGAACTGCGCGTTCCCCTTCTGGACCATGAGATCCTCGAATTCGCGGCATCGCTTCCGTCGAGCTACAAGGTGCATGGCTTCTCGATGAAACACATTCTCAAGGAGACCCTGGGCGACAGTATCCCGCAAGAAATCATCAAGAGGAAAAAAGCGGGGTTTCCGGTGCCGTACAATACCTGGATACGCAACGGGTCCCTGGAATTCATACGCGAGGTCCTTTTGGACGACAGGTCGCAATCGCGGGGCTACTTCCGGAAAGAGACGGTGGAGAGGCTGCTTCGCGCCAATTCCAACGGCAGTGATTACTCGAAGGAGATCTTCTCGCTCTTGGTCCTCGAATTATGGTTCAGACTCTTCATAGACCGAGATCGAAATTCGCCCGCGGACAGCCGGGAGAACCGCTCCAGGTTGAGCGAGACTGCAGATTGCGGGGTTCGGATTTCGGGACCCGGCAGTCCATGACTCCGGCATGCGCCCTTGGATTCCGAATTTCGTTCCCACACGCCACGCCATTCACTATACGACATCCATAATGCCTGTATTTTAGATGAGTTACTTTCGACATTTGGAGAAACGCCATGTCTCGACACGAGCGAATTCGGGTATTGTACAGCTTTCCACATAAACTGGGAGCGGCAAGAATATGCCATACGGCATGGGAACAGGTCAACGGGCTGTCGGCCGCGGGGGCGGAGGTGCTGGTCTTTCCCGGTGTCCTTCACAGACCGTTGCCTCCCGGCATTCGAGTGCACCCGACACTCGCATGGGGAAAATTCAGGATTCTTTACAAGGTCTTCGGCTCTTTGCGCGCGTGTGCGCTGCACGACAGGATCGTAGCGCGGAGGATCGAGAGGCTGGCGGGAAAAATCGACATCGTCCATACCTGGCCCACGGCTGCCGCGCAGACGTTGAAGACGGCCGCCAGGCTGGGAATTCCCACGGTACTGGAAAGACCCAACGCCCACACGAGGTTCGCTTACGACATAGTCCGGAAGGAATGCGAGCGTCTTGGAGTGACTCTGCCGCGCGGGCACGAACATGCCTACAATGCGGAAGTGCTTCGCAGGGAGGAAGAGGAGTACCGCCTTGCCGACCGCCTTCTCTGCCCATCCGAGTTCGTCGCCCGCACTTTCCTCGATGAGGGTTATCCCGCCGCCAAGCTGGCGCGGCACCGCTACGGCTTCGATGAGACACGGTACTACCCGGATACGGCCCCGAGAGAGCGAAACAAGGGGTTGACGATGATCTCCGTCGGAGTGTGCGCGGTCAGAAAAGGGCTCCATTATGCGCTGGAAGCCTGGCTGCGGTCACCGGCCCACCATGACGGGACTTTCCTGATCGCAGGCGACTTCGTGCCGGAGTACGCGGCAAAACTCGCTCCCATGCTGTCCCATCCCAGCATCAAGGTGCTGGGACATCGGAACGACGTGCCCGAACTGATGCGAAAGAGCGATATCATGGTCCTTCCCAGCCTCGAGGAGGGATTCAGCCTGGCGATCGCCGAAGCCGTGGGGAGCGGGTGTGTCCCTCTCGTTTCGGAAAACTGCGCGGAAATCAGCAAGCACATGGAAAACGGACTCGTACACCGCATGGGAGACGTCGATGCTCTCACCAGGCACATCACCATGCTGCATGAAGATCGCGATCTCCTGGAAAGATTGCGCACCGTCGGACTGAGCAGAGCGCCGCAATACACCTGGGCCCGGGCCGGCGAGGCGCTTCTCGATGCGTACCGGAGCGTTTTGTCCGAATCGATGTCCCCCCAGCCCGAACGACGTAATAGCAATATCGCCGTCACGCGCGCAACGTGCAGGTCGTCCGTTCAGGTGCGGAAAATGGAAGCCTGAGATGGAAACCGGCGACAGTGGAAATCTAAATCCAATAGGTCTGCTCTTCACCCTGGCGATGGGCGTCCTGATGCTGGTGCTGCCGCGCCGGTTCGCGACTGTGCC
Organism: uncultured Syntrophobacteraceae bacterium; assembly: GCA_964407285.1. Lineage (GTDB taxonomy): Bacteria > Desulfobacterota > Syntrophobacteria > Syntrophobacterales > Syntrophobacteraceae > CAYOVG01. The sequence continues at coordinate 4,865 of CAYOVG010000024.1, read as the reverse complement.
GTTGGTCTTCGCTTCGTGTTTTATGACGATCCAGCAGCAAGTCGTCATAGCAGGGTTCAACTTCTCGGTCATGAGGATAATCGTGCTTGCCGGGTGGATTAGAATCATAATCAGAGGTGAAAGACTATCTTCACGGTTGAACGGTATCGATAAGGCAATCCTGGCGTACACGTTCGTGGGCGCTGCGTTTTACGTCATCCTATGGCATACGTTTGGTTCAGTAGTGAACCAAATGGGCTTTGCCTATAATGTCATCGGGATATATTTTCTTTTCCGAATCCTGATACAGGATTTCGAAGATATCGAGAATACGATAAAGGTCATCGCCTTCGCGATGATGCCGCTTGCGGTTGTGATGGTGCACGAGAAACTTACGGGCAACAACATGTTCTCGATCTTCGGGGGAATTCCGGAATCCGTGGCCGAAAGAGAGGGCAGTCTGCGCGCCCAGGGCCCCTTCCGGCATCCGATACTGGCGGGCACTTTCGGAGCGACTTCAATTCCCCTGCTCCTGAGCCTGCTCATAAGTTCAAGGAGAAACAAGCTCCTTCTCATATCGGGAATCGTCGCCGGCGTGGTGGTAACGGTCAGTTCCGCATCGAGCGGTCCCGCCCTGGCCCTTCTATTGGGAATCACGGGCATGCTTGCCTGGTATGTCAGAAGGTACATGCGCCTGATCACCTGGGGTATTTTCGCGGCCATACTGCTCCTCCACATGGTCATGAAAGCTCCGGTGTGGTTCCTGATGGCTCGGGCGAGCGTTTTTTCCGGTTCGACCGGATGGCACAGGGCCAACCTCATCGATCAGGCCGTGAAGCACCTTGACGAATGGTGGTTGATCGGAACCACCTACACCGCCCACTGGATTCAATTCAGCCTCCGCATCAATCCGGATATGGTGGATATCACCAATCAATACATCGGTGAAGGCGTCAATGGCGGATTGCCGAGAATGTTCCTGTTCATTCTCACCATCGCAACAGCTCTGCGGTCGGTGGGGAAAAACGAGCGCATGCTGGAGACATTCACTCCACCCACGGCGCTATTCATGTGGGGCATCGGAACGACGCTTTTCGCCCATGCCGTCTCGTTCCTTTCCGTGGCCTATTTCGATCAGATGATCCTGTTTTTTTACATGACCATGGCATTCATCGGATCCACCAGATCTTTGCTGGAAGATAGCGAACTGTACCTTGTGGAATATGATCCCGACCCGGTTTACGGGGAGTTCCGCCACGACGATGAAGAGACTTCGAGTGTCCCAACAGCGTCGGGTTGAACCGACAGACGATGAATGAACCCTAAAACGAAAGGAGAAACCGACAGAAGAACCGTGAGAAAAGTCCGGGCAAGGCGAGCCGGCGCATTCGAATTTGCGTATCGAGCCCCACAACAAACGGAGTGATGAAAATGAAGACAAGATTGTTCGTTACCGTTATTGCCTGTATGTTGGTTTGCATGGCTGTAAGCCCCGTCCATGCCTTTCATTTTAAACAAGGTGCGGTTTACACCATGACCAACAATCCAGACGGGAATGAAATTGTCGTTTTCAGTCGCGAATTCAATGGTTCACTGAATCTGGAGACTACTGTCTCCACCGACGGACTTGGCTCGGGTGGAGGATTGGATCCACTGACGTCCCAAGGATCCATTACCATGACCAAAGATCAGAAGTGGCTCCTGGCAGTCAATGCAGGCAGTAATGAAATCTCGGTATTCAGGATTCACCCGGACGGTCTCGACCTGGTTGACAAGGTAAGCTCCGGTGGAGTATTTCCAACCAGTCTGACCATCTTTCATGGTTTGGTTTACGTGCTCAACAACGGTTCTCCGAATATCGCCGGCTTTACACTGAGTCACAGCGGGGACCTTACTCCCATCGCCGATTCAACCCGGACCCTGGATGGTAACGCATTCTCCCAAGTGTCCTTCGACTCCAGGGGAGAACGTCTGATCATCACAGACCGGGGTAATCAACAAATCCTGGTCTTTTCCGTTGGAGAAGACGGTACTCCCGGCGCCACTCCGGTTATCTCCAATTCCGAAGGTGCGGGGCCTTTCGGCTTCATCGTCGACAAACACAATCACCTTGTCGTGAGTGAGGCAGGCGCCGGAGCAGCATCTTCATACGACATACAGGAAGACGGCACCCTGGAAACGGTCAGCGCCTCCGTGACAAACGACCAGATTGCGAGCTGTTGGATCGCGGCAAATCAACTGGGACATGTTTTCATCTCCAACACCGGCAGTAACACCCTATCGTCGTACCAGTTGTTTCCGAGAAGCGGCGCCCTCTACCTCCGGGAAAAAGTAGCGGGGGAAGGAGACTCTCCAGTGGATTTGGACATAACGCCGAATGGGCGCTACCTGTACGTACTGAATGCCGGTTCGGGAACGGTGGGAATGTTCAAGATCACTATTGCAGGCTCCCTGGTCGATCTTGGAACGGTTGAAGGACCACTCGAGATATATGCGCAGGGTATGGTCGCTCGTTAAGGACCATTCTTATCATCATGGAAATGGGAGAAAGGGGGCGAAGATTCCTCTTTGCCCCCCAATCCGAAATAGAATGCCCCGGATTCGCGCACAAAACCACACACGGTTCATGCGGTGACATACTTTGAATTCAGTCAACCTTATGGCCTCCATTTTGCTAATGATTTCAACCGAATTCGGTGAGGGGTTCTGGATGGCTCCGCCATGCGTCGAGCGGGCGCTTTCCAGCGGGAGAGATCTCCATGAATTGGGGGAAGAATAAATGAATTCGGGAAATCGTGTTTACGGGTACGGTTACAGGCATTTATTACTGGTTATCATATCTTTTTGCTTGCTGCCGATGAAGGAAGGATGGTGCGCCACTTACTACGTAGACAATACTCGCCCATGCAACAATACGTGGCTGGGGACCGAAACAGCTCCATGGTGCACCATTCAAAAGGCCGCCAACGCCATGTCTCCCGGAGATACGACAATAATAAAACCGGGAACATACAGTGAGAGGATAAGAGTGCAAATCTCGGGGTCATCGGGCAAGCCGATCACTTTCAAAGCAGACCTGGATAATCCTTCCGTATGCAAGGGATTTTACATACTGGCGAATTACATAAATATCGAAGGCATGGAGATCGACAATGTTACTTTCGGCAGAAATGCCGGGATTTACGGTAAAGGAAGCAATATTACGATAAGTGGAAATAGAATAAAGAATGTTCCGTTCTCCGGGATATCCTTGGAAGGTTCGAACAACAAGATCCAGGACAACTATCTGTTTCTGTGCCAGTATGGGATAGTCATCAACGGAACGGGATTTACCGTCGACGGCAACGAAGTGGAAAGGCTGAAGAAGTGGGATTCTACCGAAGATAACGACTACATGCGATTCTTCGGCTCCGATCATGTGATAAGGAACAACTATTTTCATTCCGCCAGTCGTGACGAAGTACTGGGATCGCATGTCGACGGCTTCCAGACCTTCGACAACAACAAGCTGTTTGTTCGAAACGTAATAATAGAAAATAACACCATTTACAATATGGACGAAGGAGCCATGCTGCAAGCCGAGAAATATCGCAGCAGCTACAATATTATTTTCAGGAATAACGTATTCGCTCACAGCAGCGCATGGGGATTGTGTATCGGCAGTATTCCGAACGTTGAAGTCTATAATAATACATTCGTCAATATTAAATATCATGGCGTAGGCAGTAATATGAATTGCATTATCAAGAACAACATTTTCTACAATGCCGGAACCGGTTACTGGGGTAAGGCTGAAGTAATTGCGGATCACAATCTACTCTATAAAGATGTGGGCAAATACGATCCTCTGAAGTTTCCAAAGGATATAGTAAATAAAGATCCCGAGTTTGCAGATCCATTGAATAATAACTTTAGATTGAAGACGACCAGTCCGGCAAGAAGCACCGCTCCCGCCATAAGCGGAATCAGCACCGATATGGTCGGCGTAACCAGGTCGGAAACCGAACTCTGGGCTGTCGGCGCTCTCGAGGCCATGCCACTGGACAGTCCCGTTCTCAGGATCAAGAAATAGGGCGCCGATGCGCCGCGCCGCCGGTCTCTTCGAGCAGAAGCTGCATGGAACGAAAGCTCTTCCTCTCCGGAGTCAAATGGACAATCATCGCAAACTGGACGCGGGAGGTGGTGACGGCGCTGGTTACCATAATTCTGGCCCGACTGCTCGGGCCGAAGGATTACGGAATCGTCGCCATTGCATCCGTTTATATCGCATTCATAGACATGATCGTCGGGTACGGATTCGATGCGCCGCTGGTCCAGAATAAAAACATCGGACGGATCCATCTCGATTCCGTGTTCTGGCTGGTTCTGGCTGTAAGTTTCATCGGGATGGGGTGCGGGATGATGCTGAGCGGCTGGTGGGCCGAGGTCAACCACATCCCGCTCCTTACTTCCATCATATGCGTACTGTCGGGGACCATACCACTCAAAGGCCTGATCATCGTGCAACAGGCCGTATTCGTCCGCAAAATGGACTTCAGAACCATTGCGCTCCGGGACAACTGGTCCGTTTTGATCGGGGCGTTCGTCGGCGTGGGAATGGCGTTCCTGGACTATGGCGTCTGGGCGCTCGTCGGCCAACAGGTGGTGAGGGCCGTCATTGCGCTCCTGGTGCTTTGGAGGGTCACCGGATGGTATCCGCGCGCGCGCTTCTCCTGGAAATCGATCAAAGAACTGCAGGGGTATGCGACCGCGATTTTCGTGGGCAAGATAGCTGAATACGTACAACTGTATTTCGACGCACTTATCGTGGGGATCTTCTTCGGCCCCGTGGCCGTGGGGTTGTACCGCTTCGCGGATCGCCTCATGAACATTCCGCTCCAGTTGTT
>CAYOVG010000023.1:9396-35723 GCA_964407285.1 uncultured Syntrophobacteraceae bacterium | reverse complement strand
GCCGTAGTGTCGTGACCGACACCCCCAACGCTTCCGCTGCTTCACTGATACCCACTAATCTCTCCATAATATGGAGTATTGCATAGATTTAGTCGGATTGCAAGAAAACTGTTAAAACCCTCATCGGTGCCCAAACGGGCAGACGGCGCTCTCGCGCCGTTTCGGGCTCATTGGGAGATACCTAGAGATACGGGACCTCCCAGTCAAATTCGCAATCACAGTCAAGGCAAATCATTGGCTGGGATGCATCGGACGCGATGAGGTCCGTTGCCGTCGTGTCCGTCGTGCCGCATTTAGGGCAGGCAACGGACACGCTCGATGCGTCCAATTCCAGTTCAGCGTCCTCAAAGTCCTCTGCCTTATGGAGTTCCCAGCCATTCACATCGTCAACATAGATAACTGTATTGGTATCGAGTCTGCGCACCATACCGTTTTCCATATTGACTCCATCCTCGTCGAGGACTTTAAAAATCGGTGTTTCAAGTTTATTCCATGCATCAGAGATGCTGTCCGATGTCGCACCCGAAGAGCCAACCTCAAACCAAATGCCGGCAGAAGGTGGCATTCCTGCTGATTCTCTACTGCGGTAAATCCAGCTATCGCCTTCACGAAGCACTATCTGGATGGTTCCCTCTTCCAATGCTGTATCACTCGCTACCGGTATTGCCGTCAAAAGCTCCATGCTCTTCTCCTTCTTTGGGGCCGAAGCGCCGTCTGTTATTCGTCCCGTTCGTCCCAGCGCCGGGCTTCTTCCGGCGCGATCTCTCGGACTTTGGTCTCATCCATCCCGAGCACTCTTGCGACTTCCGCCGCGCCGTGCACCAGGACTTCTTGCCGTATTTGCTTCCGTGGTGCGTTCTTGGTCATCGTCGATCCCCTGTAGATTTTGATGGGGGCCGAAGCCCCGTCACTTATTTTGCGAAGTGTGCATACTCCCAATGCTTGAGCATCTTCGGAACATCGCTGTCGCTGACAGCAGTTATCCAGCCTTCGTTGACGCTCCCGGAATACCATTCGGTATTGGGCCACGTTTCCATAACGGCGCTAAACTCTGAATGCCAATTCTGCGGCTTGCGATAAAGAAATGTCGTCGTTCCCATCTTGCGGATACCGATAATAAAATCGCCGCCGTTGACTGACTTCAGTGCGTCGATATCGATCTCAATGTCGTTATAGGGGATGTGAGAAGTCACGTCTCTGAGCGCTTTGTATGTCTTTTCTGCTTTTCTCATCGCCATCTCCATGTGTTTGTGGGTTAGTCATTCCCTGTTGTTGGTTAAGTTTATATCACTACTCAGCAGGGTTGTCAACCATAAAATCAGCATTGGAGGTTGCCCGAGAACTTTTTTTGTCGAATTCTTCCAGGGCTTCCTGGAAGAACCGGTACTCCCCGCGCGGCATCTTACGGTAGTCGGGCCGCCAGGGGTCCTTGAGGTAACTCTCCAATGTCCTGGCGCTCGCCTTCATCAGTTCGGCCATGCGCTTCACCGTGAGCCTTCGCCGCCGAAGTTCCTTCCGCAGTCGTCTTGGTTCCGTTTCCGGGACACCGAACCAGGATGCTGGATATTCAGCGTCGTAAACGATTCCGCGGAGGTGCTTCCGCACCTCCTTTGAGGTTCCCTGCCAGTTGCGGATTGGTCCGTCCGCCTGGAAGGAGTAGTGGGAATCCCACGTACTATCAGGTACTCCAGGAATGTTCCCCCATTGCAAGTGCACCTCAGGGTCTTCGCCGCGACCAGACCGGAAGATACCGGCGTAAACATGGGGGTCTTCTGGATCTTTCCAGCCGTTTTCAAACACACAGGTGAGACCTGCCGGTCCGATGTAGTCGGAACGTCGGATGTTCTTGAGGTGCTGAAGGAGCACCTTGGCCTCTTCGGCCGTTACTTCTCGCATACTCGCCTCCCTACTCATCATCGCCATCGCCGCAGGCGCACTGCATGCCCTGGTCCCGGTACTGCGCCGCATCCTCCTCGGGGGCACACTCTAGGATAGCGCACTCAAGGCATACGTCCTCGCGCCAGGCGTAGGAGATGATCCGCTCTACGATGGATGGGTTCTCGGCAAATTCCATCCATGCCGAATAGCCCGTGTTGTCCCATTCAACCCTAACGTCGTTCTTCGTCACTCGATTTCTCATGTCGCATCCTTTCATGGTTTAAGTTATCATCCCGTCTTCGCCGGAAGCCGGGGTTGACCGGCCTCCCGTGAACCGCTAAACCCACCGAATTCTGGGCTCATTAAGTTCCCGAATGGTAATGAAACCGGTACGCTTCCCGGAATCAAGCCTCGCCTTAAGGATCGTTCCGACAAGGAAGCAATCCTCCCCGTTCATAACAAGAGTCTCAGCCGCAACGGCACGCTCAATCACGTCAGCACATCGCTCTCCCACCTCTTTCTCGCTCCACTCCGGCTCAACGTGCGGGAAAGGCATATACTGAACCGGTTCGTCAAACCTGGAGTCGATCCATTCCATGTCGGAGTGGTTCGACAGAAAGAAAACGCGCCACGGGTAAAGATGGCATACTTCACACTCGCTACCACCCACGATATCGATAGAATCCCTGGAAACCTCAACCGGGACACTATCGCGATAGTACGCGAAGTATCTCTCGTCATTAGAGATGTAGCCCCAATCCCAAGCGGTTCCTTCGTCGAAAACGTGGCGGAACACCTCCACCACGGAGTCATCGTTTAGTTCGGTGGCGAATTGACTTTCAACTAACTGCCTTATTGGCGGATTCGGGTCCGCTGCCCTTTCCCAAAAATTCATGTTTCCCTCCTTATAGTGGCCTTTCCGGCCGGTTGCCAGGCCTCCCGTGAAATCAGGATTACTCCGGTTCAACCTTGAATTCCCGGCGAGCTGCCGCGCCCATGCGATCCGGGTAAACGCCGTCCTGGTCGGCTACGACTTGCCATCCGTACTCATGCGAAATGAGTACGCTGTACATGTCGTCCGGGTTGCCGTCCGAAACCACATCCCAGCCATCCCTTACCGGGTGATCGCCTGCGCGAAGACCCGCGATGTCGCGGGAAAGATTGCCGTCGGTGTGCTCGTAGCCACTGGCGAAGTAGATGCAGTAATTGTCTTCGATGACTGCCAAGTGCAACCCGCCGCCGTTATCCTCGATGGCTTCCCACTGCAATTTCATTGCTCCTCTCATCTCGGCATCAAGTTCATCGTCAAGCTTTATGGCCGCCGCTCTGGCATCCTCGAAATCGTCGTAAACTCCGTGGCGGATGTCATTGATTCCGGGCTCTTCAATAACTACCCAGCCGATGGGCTGAGCATCCTCGAATCCCCAGTTTGCCGGCGTCATGTCTCGCTCGTAGACTGGCGCAACCCATACTCGATCTGATATCTTCTTTCGCCCCATCTCGGTCCATGTCATCGTATCGTCGAATTTTTTCATTGTAATTTCCTTTCCGGGGCCGAAGCCCCGTGATTGTTTAGCCTTAATCCATCAGTATCGACGCCGGATCAATGCTGTCCCAATCGATCGGCTTCATATTGGAAAGCGCCGCCCTGGATTCATCCACTCTGCGCTTTGCTGATTCCGTCAATTCGTGAAACCTGATATCGTCCGGGAAAAAGCTTTCAGTACGGCCGGTCACGAGATTGATTCCGTAAACGAAGCCATTTTTTTCTTCCTTGAAGACTAACCAGTTGCGGCCTCTTACGATTTCGGTGTTGTCCGGGTCCATCTTGTTGATCAGGTAAAAAGTTCTCATCGTTGTCTCCTTTATCGCGTTCTTGTGAGCCGACCAAGCCATCTCAAGAGCGATTCCGAGCACGTAGTCGCCAGGCTTACCGCCCCATCTCTTGGCTGCCGCTTCCCTGATTCCGTGCGCCACCTTCATGATCACTTGTGCCTTCATCGCTTTCTCTCCTTCGGTTCGTTGTCTCCACCATTCCTTGCCTTGTTGATTTGTATATATCACTACTTAGTAGGGTTGTCAACTTGAAAAGTGGAGTCAAACGGCTGCGCAGGAACTTTTTTATCGAATTTATTTTGGGGCCGAAATTTGCGCTTAGGAACGGCTTTCACTACCGGTTCCACGGAGAATATCGAGCGCATAATCAATGCCAGTAGCAATAGTGCAACTACTTCTTGCGATCCCATGCGCTTCCACAATCTCGCGCTCTACCCTGTAAGCTTGGTCACTGTCGTAGGTTACCAAGCTTACGACCCAATCCACTATTTTGCCGTCTGAACTTCTCACTGGCGTTTCGACTTCATACCTGTGTTCCACGGTATCCCTTTCTTTTATGCTGCTTTGCTCAGCTTCTTCTCCGCCCAAGCCTGGCGGAGTGCTTCCTGGAAGTACGCCTTTGAACTACCGCCGAACCTGGCAGCGCTCGCGCGGGCTATCTCCCACGCGCGGGACATTACGTTCCCGGGCTTGGCTGGCTTCCGTGGCGGCGCCTCTTTCTGGACGGGGAGAACCCCACGGCGGCGAAGTTCCTCAAGAAGTGCTTCCGTGCTCACGTTGGCCAGGCATTCTCCAGTGGCTTCCGGTTCCGGCTGCTCCTGTGCTGATTTAAGAGTTTCGGCAACCAGGTCGCGGAAATTCAGGAACTCTTCACGCCAGTCGTGCCACTCACCGACCTGCACCAGTTCGTCGCCGCGAACCACGCGGCAGGCCGCCATCTGATAGGAATTTTTCACCGACCCCTCGGGGGTGACCTCGATGATCACCATACCATCGGAGAAATCGTACTGCCGGCCTTCCTGCAGGAAATCACCCTGGAATGCGTAGCCATTGGCTTTGGTCGTATCAACGCCGGTCACGACCTTCGTCCAACCAACCCGCCTCCCGCTGTTACGTTCGTTTTTCACCGTGATTCTCATCGCTCTCTCTCCTTCGGTTGATGGTTAATCCCTATCCTTGATTGAATATATAGCACTGCTTCGTAGGGTTGTCAACCGGAAAATGAGGGTGAAAGACAGCGCACTGCATTTTTTTGCTTGACGTAGATATGGTGCGTGTTTGCGGACGGTTTCCGTTTACGGAAATGTCTATTTTCACCTTACTTTCACCATGTCGCTTGCATGGTATGGCGATGGACGGTAAAATAGATGCGGTCCTAAATATGGAGGGTGACTTGAAACAGGACGAACAATACCTGAAGGTCTGGCGTGTCGCCAAAAGGCTTGACGTTCATCGCAGCACAATTCATCGCTTGGTTAAGGCTGGAAAACTGGAGGCGGTTCAAATCGAGAATGCGGTTCGCGTGTCAGTCTCATCACTCTTGACATACCTTGAAGCGAATCGAATACGACCGGAAAACAAAACAGCCTAACAAGTTGTCGCATGTGTCGCAGGTTACGGTTCACTTATATTGACTTTCTTGTTTGTCCTATCCGATAATACCAACGTTCTGTACCCCTCCTTCTCTGTACGGGACGGCTCTTGCCGTCCCAAAAAGGACTTGAAATGAACCCACTAAGTACATTGGTTGGCAAATATGAGTCTCCCTGACATGAGTACGGTGCTCGTGGGCACAATCGGTCTCGTTAATGTCGGCGCTATAGTCTACCTGGTTCGCATGGTGATCGCGCCTATCGCTGAGACCGTAGGGTCTCTAAAGGACTCCGTGAAGGAGCTTTACGAGTCACGCAACGATCATGAGCGCAAGATCGTGCGAATCGAGACGACGCATGAGATCAAGGGGTGCGACGCGCCTTATTCGAAAGGGAAACCATGATGGATAACGACACGATAATGATCTTCTTGGGCGCGGCTCTCGCGGTGAGCGAGGCGCTCTCGCTTATTCCGGCGGTGAAGGCGAATGGGATTTTCCAGGGCATCCTGTGCGTGCTCAAAGTGATTGCGCGGCGGTAGGTGGGGTATGGCTTCCGATATTGTGACCTCCAAGCTTCACGCCAAGCGCGGCCCCAAACCCATCGAAATCGACTGGGATGAGTTTGACAAGCTGTGCGCAATGCAGTGCACGCTCAAGGAAATCGCCGCGTGGTTCAACTGCTCTCCGGACACCATCGAGAATCGATGCAAGGAGGTGCAGGGGGAAAAATTTTCGGACTATTATGAAAAGAAGTCGGCGTACGGGAAAATTTCTCTCAGAAGGAAACAATTTCAGATAGCTACGGAAGGGCGCGGGAGCGTTCCCATGGCCATCTGGCTCGGGAAACAATACCTCGGCCAGTCGGACAAGATAGACAGCACAACAACCGCTGTAATAAACGGCGAACAGCCCGACAAAAACGCACAGGCGGAGGAGAATATCCGGGCGGCAAGGGAAAGGTTCTGCAATGGCAAGGGATAGCCTCGCACGGTTGGACCTCATTGATTTCTGGCGGATTCAGCGCGGATACGCCGGGGACCCCTGCGACGTGCGCCCCTTCCACCACGATATCGCCGACGCGCTCACGAGACTCGTTACCGGGCAACTGGAAACCCCAAACCTCATGATTCTCATGCCTCCCCGGTGCGGAAAAACTGACCTGGGGGTCAAGGCGTTCGTTCCCTGGGCGCATTCCATCGCTCCCGACGCCGAGACGATTATCAGTTCCTACGCCGCCGATCTGGCGATAGAGAGCACCATGTCCATTCGGAGGACCCTGGCGTCCGACTGGTATCGGTCCATGATCGGCAACGGCGCTGGAGCCCGCGTGCAAATGCTTGGGGAGAAGGCCGCCGGGCACATGGACCATTTCCGCACCCTGGACGGTGGGCACGTCAAAGGGATCGGCGTAGGCGGCGGCATTACCGGATTCGGCGCGGGCAAGCTCCGCGAGGGGTTCGGAGGGCTCATCATCTGCGACGATTTGCTCAAGGCGCAGGACTACCGAAGCGCCGCGGCCCGAAAGGCGGCCGTGGATTTTTTCGAGGGGGCGCTGAAGACCAGGCGCAACCGCAAGGACACTCCTATCCTTCTCATCATGCAGCGGCTTCACCCCGACGACCCCGCCGGCCACATCCTTTCCACGGAGCGCGACCGGTGGACGGTGCTCCAGGTTCCCGCCCACAACGATAACGAAACCATCTGGCCGGGGCGTCTCGGAATGGACGAACTGCTGGCCATGCGCGAGGCGAGGCCCGAGGAGTACTGGGCGCAGTACATGCAGGAGCCGTCCGAATCGACGCAGACGATTTTCAAAAAATCCTGGTGGCGGTACTGGAAGAACCTCCGCGATGTGGAGGCGCGAATCACGTTCAAGGTCATCACGGCGGACACGGCGTTCAAGGCCAAGGACAGCGCCGATTTTTCCTCTCTTCAGTGCTGGGGTTTCGAGGGGATATCCGGGGCGTATTTGATCGACCGGATCAAGGGGCGCTGGGAGTTTCCGGACTTGCTGCGAAACGCCAAGGAATTCCTGAAAAAGCACACGGATCGAACCACGGGTGGGACGCCGGCAACGGAATTTTGGATCGAGGACAAGGCGTCCGGGCAATCCCTCGTGCAGACAATGCGCCGCGAGGGGCTCAACGTACGCGCGTGGGTGGCCGCGGAACAGCGGGCCGCCGAGGACAAGATTGGACGGGCCAACCAGTGCACGCTCCCAATTTCTGCGGGAAGACACTTCCTCCCCGACCCCAAGATGCCCGGATACCAGTGGGTTGAGGGCTTCGTTCAGGAGCATTTCGCCTTTTCGGCGGACGGGAGCCATTTGCACGACGACGACGTGGACGCACAGACCATGGCGACTCTCGCGTGGCTCCGGCGAGGCGGCGGGCGGGGACCGATTCCGGAATGGAAGGAGGCTGCGTAGTGGGAAGCAAAATCGACAGTCTCGACCTCCGCAGGGCATGGACCGGGCAGACCCCCTCCGTGGACCTATTCTACCGGGAGACCCCGTATGGCCGGGTCCCGACCGCCGTGCGGCAGCAGTTCCAGAATGCGTCCGTGTCCGGGAACGCCGGGGCGATGGGCGTCGGGGACCGTGGGTCCGGGAACACGCTTCCATACTTCACGGACAACCCGTACACGAGCAACGACTACGTCTACCGGTGGCGGCAGTACGTCATGCTTTACGAGACGTCCTGGGAGGCGCGCAAGATTGTGCGGATCGTTCCCGAGGACGCGCTCCGAAAGGATTGGAAAGTCGAGGGCATCCCCGTGGAGATGTCCGAAAAGATCCTCTCGAAGCTGCACAAGATGCAGTTTACCGCAATCCTCAAGAGATCGCTCATGTTGGAGCGATTGCTTGGAGGGTGCCTCACCTTCCTGGGGATCGAGGACACGGAGGACGACCCGGCGCGCCCCTATCACCCCAAACGGGGCGCCGCCGTTCGGTTCGCCAACGCAATCCCGGTTTCGCGGATCGCCAGGGTGTCCTGGGATTTCAATCCGCTCTCGGAAGGGTACATGCGCCCGGAGCATTACATGGTCAACGGGCAGGACGTGCACGTATCGCGTTGCCTCGTGTGGGACGGGGAGCCGCTGTTTGACCCCTACGATTTCGCCCTCACGAATTTCCGCGCGAACCTGGCGGGATTCGGCCCGTCGAAACTCGCGTCCGTGTGGGACGACATCGTTAAGGCCATCGGCACACGGCAGGCTGCGTACCAGTTGATTCAGACCAACAATGCGATCCTGGCGGCCATCTCGGACCTGCAGGATCTGGAGGGGACGAACCCCGGCCAGAAGGCTCTCCAGAAAATCAAGGACATGGCCAATCAGCTCAGCGTGTACCGCGCGGCCGTGTTCGACTCGGAGAAAGTCCAGCTTTCCCAGCACGCGGCGAGTTTTGGAAGCGTGCCCGAACTCATCATCACGTTCATCCAGGTGCTCGCGGCGGCTTCGGATATTCCGGCAACCCGATTCATCGGCCAGGCTCCCGGCGGTCTCAACGCCACGGGGCAAAGCGACCTGGAAAACTACTACAACGTTATCGACGCCTACCAGCGGCAGCGGATCGAGCCGCAACTGCGGCGCATGTACGACCTGATTGGGTACAACCTGTTTCCGCAGCGATGGCCGACGGAGCGCGAGAAGCTTGCGTTCATTTTCCCACCCCTCTGGAACACCAGTGAACTCGAGGAAGCGCAGCGCAATACCGCGAATATCGACAACGTGCTCAAACTCCTGAACGACAATGTCATTTCGGAGGAGAAGGCCATCGAGGAACTCAACGCCAAGGGGGCGCTGTCCGTCAAGCTGGACGACGCCGACTTGCAACTGTTGCTCGATTCCAGGGATGAGCCGGAGCCTGTCGATCCCCGCGCGGAAATCGAGCGGATCAAGTCCGGGGAGACAGTCTGATGCCGATCATCCTCGACGCCAGGGATATCAGCAAACTCAAGCGCCGCTCCCGCGCGGGCCGCATGCAGCCGATCAAGACCCCGGCGCAGGCTCAGCGGGACATGGAGCGTCGTTTGAACCTCCTGTGGGACCGCCTGTTGCTTCCGGCTTCCGAGCGCGTCCGGCAGATGGTCCGGGATCGCGTCGGGGGCGCGGCGATCGCGCAATACCTTGACCAAGTGCTTCGCGAGGTGGAAACCCAGTACGACCTGGCGGCCGACGATATTGCGGCGCGGTGGCAATCGTCGGTGGACGAGCGGACGCGCATCGCCATGCAATCCGCCCTGCAACGCAGTCTCGGAGTGGACATCCGCGCCATCGTGGACGATCCGACCGTTGCGGACGCGCTGGCCATGGGAGGCCACGAGGCCGCATCACTCATCAAAACGATCCCCGGCGAATACCTGGGGCAGGTGGCGCGGGCCGTCGCGGACAACTTCCAGGGTGTGGACCTTCCCGAGGGGCGGAGTTTGCTGGAGCAAATCCAGCACCTGGGGCAAGTAGACCGCAAGCGGGCGCGACTCATCGCCAGGGACCAGACGTCGAAGTTGACCGGAGTGCTCAACCGGACGCGACAGAACTCCATCGGGATTTCGGAGTATATCTGGCGCACCGTCAAGGACAACCGGGTGGTCGGAAAGCCCGGAGGGCGCTACCCGAAGCCGAGCAAGGCGCACGGCAACCACTACGAACGCGACGGGAAGGTTTTTCGGTGGGACAGCCCTCCGCCGGACGGACATCCGGGGTGGGCGATCCAGTGCAGGTGCTACGCCGAACCCGTTGTGGATATCAGGGGAATACTCAAAAACGTTCAAGCAACATAGGAGAAACGAAGTGAAAAGAACCGTCTTTACCAGATTCCTTGTGATTGCCGCGCTCCTGCTTTTCGTCGGGGTGGCGGCCGCTGCCAATCCCGCGCAGTTGCGCGGGCTCTCCACGGACACGAAGCCCACCAACGTGGCTCCGGGCTCCACGTTCTACGAGACCAACACGACCAACACCTACGTGTACCGGCAGTACCCGGACGGCACACGCGCGTGGGTGAATCAGACGACCGGCTCGGCCACCACCTACTATCTCGCGACGCTTTCCGCCGACGGTTCGACGGCCATCACCGCGACCGCCAACGAGATCAACATCATGGATGGAGTCACGGCCACCACGGCGGAGATCAACAAACTCGCCGGCGTGACCGGGGGAACGGCGACGGCCGGCAAGGCCGCCGTGCTCGGGACCAACAAGGAGCTGAACGAATTTCATACCGCCGCGCTCTACCTGGGCGCGGGCGCCGGGACGCAGGTCACGTCCAGCGCGGCCGAACTCAACATTCTTGACGGCGTGACGGCGACGGCCGCCGAACTCAACATCCTGGACGGGGCTCCCGCCACGGCGACGCTCGCCAAGGCCGCCGGGGGCGCCAACGTGAGCGAGATCACCGTCACGGTAAAGGACGCAGCAGGGAACGCCATCGCCGAAACATTCAACTTCGACATCTGGCTCTCGGACGACGCCGGAGGTCAGGGACTCACATCCACGACAGCGAGTGGAGCCGTGGAGCCCAAGGCGGCGAGCGGGACGTCGCTCAAGGTATACACCGCCAAGAAAGCGCTCCGGGTGCAGAGCCTCAAGACCGGAGTGTTTGTCCTGTCGATTACCGACAGCGCCAAGACCGCGTTTAAGGTGTGCGTCCAGGTTCCCGGAACGGGCCGCACGGTGGTCACAACGCTTGCCGGAACTGATTACGGATCGTAGGAGACGGACATGGCGCAGATCCGAAACCAATACTACACCCCTGGGCAGTCGGTGCGGTGGGAGAAAACCCCGGACGGGTTTTTGCGTTGCCGCGCTCGGGTGCTGCGCGAGGGCGTGATGCCCTATGCTCGGTCGGAGATCCAGGGTATCCCGGATAGCGTCACGTCCGACCCGGTCATGATGCTGGTGACCGGGGAGACGCTGACCACTGGGGATACCCTCCGCTCCCTGGAGGGGGCGGTCGTGGTGTCCGGCGGCCATGTTTGGATTTCCCCGGAGAACGCCGGAAGTTCGGTCCACGGTCACGCGGCGGGGGCTCCAAGGGTGGACGGTCCGTTCCTGGAGGTGGACCTCCTGGTGACCGACCCTTCCGGGATTGCCCGGATCGAGTCGGGGGAACTGTGCGAGGTTTCGGCGGGATACCATGGGGATACCATCTTCGAGTCCGGGGACTTCGACGGGCAACGCTACGACGCGCGCCAGGTCGCGCTTCGATTCAACCATATTGCAATTATCCCTCGCGGGACCGGACGCGCCGGCGAGGATGTGAGAATTCTTAATTCAAAAAAAGGAGATCCGCCGATGAGCGACATTAAGACGATCAGGATCAGGCTTCCCCGAACGGGTAGATTCATCAATACCGACGACGAGGGGGCTCGGGAGATGGAAAACGAGATGGCCGAGGAGCAGAAGGCCAACCAGAAGATGACCCAGTCCTACGAGGACGCCGTAGGGCAGTTGGAGGAAAAGACCCAGTCGCTCGCCGCGCTTCAGACCGAAGTGGAGACCCTCAAGGGCGAACTGATGACTTACAAGAAAAAGCTGGACGAACTCCTGAGCGAGGAGGCCGTAGAGCACAAGGTCATGGAACGGCTGGGGGACCTGGAGGGGGCCGACGAGATTGTCGAAAACTGCCAGATGAAAAACGAGGACGGCTCCGACATGGCCGAGGACAAGAAGCAGGAGTTTAAGAACTCGCTGCGCAAACTCCACGGCGCGAAGCTCCACGAGGCCGTGCTGAGGGCTGTCGGGATCAGAATCGAGAACATGTCCCCCGAGGCGATTCGGGGAGCCTTTTCGGCGCAGCGCCAGATCCTCAAGGCGTTCGGCGGTGTGACGGTGTCCGGAAACCGGATGACCCAGCAGGTTTTTCAGAATTCCGGCGGCAGCGGCGGCAAGCAGTACAACGCCCACGAGATCCTGGGGTTCCAGAAGAAGTAAACGAGGAGAAACGACATGGCCTACACGGGTTACTACGGCGCGGCGAACGGGGCCGCACAAACGGTTTACACGGATCAGCCGGGGGTGGGCGTTCCCGGAATGCTCGCCTTTTCGTCGGACGACAATCTCGTTGACTCGCTCTACGTGGGCGAGACCGAGGGCGTCGGCGCGGGCATGGGCGTGCGCAGGGCGGCGGTAACGGATACCGAGAGCCTTCAGGCTCCCAAGGACGCGGTCTATCTCCCCGCCGGAGCGGGAGCGGAAACGCTCGCCAGTTTCGCCGGAATCGTCGTGTTCGACGAGACAATGCAGTCCGACGAGAACGGCAACCCCGGCTGGGCCCGGGGACGCATGGCGTCCGTCGTTCGGCCGAAGCGCGGCGGCGGGCGAGTGTATATCAAGTGCAAGGAGGCGTTCACCGCGGGCTCCTCGACACTTAATTGGGTGATCGTCGGTGGGACCACGAACGGCGTTGCCTACGTTCCCGGAGACTTCGCACCGGCGGCGCTCGCGGGAGGCGCGGCGGGAACATCGGTTGCGATCACCACGGCGTCCATTGTGACCTCCGGCGCGGCCGGCGGGGTGTGCATCGTTGAATTCCCCGTGTAAGCGGGACGATAACGGAGGATTGAAATGGCTTATGCTTTCAGCGCCGGGGGCGATCCCGGCATTACCGCAACCGCTCTCGTAACCGGAATTTTCGACCAGGTGCGGGCGGCGTTCATCGAGAAGAAGTACCCGGCGATTCTGTGGCGCGACGTGATTCCCCCGGAATCGGTCATCACGGACATTAATCCGGGCGCGGCGAACTATATTTACCGCGTGCACGACATCAAGGGCGTCGGCAACTTCGTCCGCGGCAACCCGAACAACATCCCCCGCGTGGGGCAGGTTATCGGTCAGGTGACGGTGCCCATCCTGGACGCCGCCGTGGGGTCCATCGTGACCAACGGCGAGGCGAGACGGTACGCGCTCGGGTTCGGCGGTGGGCAGAGCGCTCTCGCCAAGGACCTGGGCGAGGTCATGCGCAAGGCCGCCGACTACCACGTCGAGCGGGCGTTTTTCTTCGGAGACGTGGGGAGCGGGTTTCTGTCGTTTCTCGATTACTCGACGGTTCCGATCATTACTCCGGTGACGGCGTGGACCGGGGCCGATCCGTCCGTATGGGTGGGCGCGGTCAACGACTGGATCACCACGGTCTGGACCGGCACCAAGACGGTTCATCTTCCCAACACCGTGTTCCTCCCCCCGGCAAAATACGCGATGCTCCAGCAGGGCTACGTGGTCGGTGAGGGCGGGACGGGAGTGGCCGTGTCGGCACTGAAGTATCTTCGGGAAAACAACATCTACACCGCCGAGCGCGGACAGCCGCTCAACATCCGGCCCCTGCGCTACCTGGAGGGGGCGGGCTCCGGCGGCGTGGACCGGGCCATCGTCATGGAGGGTGAGCCGGACAACATGCTCATGCCCTTCCCGATGGTCTATCAACTCGCGCAGCCCGTGCCCGGACCGCTTTCCGTGGAGATTTTCGCGGAGTACGTCTTCGGTTCCTTCAACATGCCCTTCCCCCAGTCCATGGCGTACGCCGACGGACTGTAAATCGTAATGGGAGATATTTAATGGCAAGCATCATCCATATCGCGAATCACATGTCCCGGCCCTGGATCGCCCCACGGGTAACCCCCGAGGGAATCCAGGCTCCGCTCACCATCCAGCCGGGCTACGTCGGGGAGATCCCCTCCGACCTGTGGGAGGGGTACAAGAGCACCGACCAGGTGAAGCACCTCATCTCCATTGGCGGATTGAGCGAGGTGCGAAGCGCCGGTGAGGTGCCCGTATACACGCAGACCACGAGCGACCCCGAGGTGCCCGAGCATCTGCGCGGCGAGGACCACGTCCAGGGGGAAACGGCGGCCGGCGTCAAGCGCAAGAGATCGCTTGGAAGTGTTGGCATCGACCTGGTATCGAAATAGGGTGCGGATATGGCGAGCGCGGTCCCGACATACGAGGAATTCGTCACGGTCTACCCGGTTTTCCTGGAGGTGGCCGAGGGTATCGTTCAGGAGCACCTCGACGAGTCGGCGTTGCTCCTGAACGCGGCCGCCTGGGGCGATTTCTACGGCAGGGCCGTGTCGCTCGACGCCGCCCACAACCTGGCGATGACCCAGCAGACCGGAAGCTCGATCAACTCAGCGATCCAGGCGGCGGCCGGTCCGATATCCGGAACGTCCGGGGCGGGGGTGAGCGTGAGTTTCAGCGCCCCTCCGTGGACCGGGAAATCGTCGGCGGACTGGTACAACCGCACTGTTTTCGGGCAGCAGTTCCTGCGGTTGCGCGGCGTGGTGATTCCGGCGGGAGGCCTTTCGGTATGATCGGCTCCAGGGTGAAGCGACGAAATCCGGATGCGCTCAACCAGTACGCCAAGAAACTTCGGGACCTGGCGAGCCGCGAGGTCGCCGTCGGGTTTCCCGAGGGCGGGGCGCAGGCGTACCCGGACGGCACGAGCGTTGTGGAGGTTGCCGCGTCCCACGTCTACGGCGTCGGCGTTCCCGAGCGGGATTTCATGGCGCTCGGGAAGGAGACAATAACGCCGAAGGTCAAGCCCGTGCTCCAGGAAATGGCGAAGCTCGCCGGAAAGCCGGGGGCAAGCGCACAGGACGCGGAGGCGCTCCGGAGACTCCAGGAGGCCGCCGGCCAGATCGGGCAGGCGGAAATCCAGGCGGCCATCGTCAATGGAGTGTGGGAGCCGAACTCGGAGAACCCGATGGGCAAGGGGCTGCGCGAGCAACTGGCGGAGTCGTGGGACAGGGAAATCCCTCCCGGAATGAGTTACGCCGGGGCGAAGCGGACCTTTCGCGGGTCCGACAAGCCGCTTATCGATACGGGGCACATGGTTGGGAGCGTCACCTACGTGGTGCGGGAGAAGTCGAAATGAGCCTGTTGCCGCTGACGCACTGCTTCAACCTGGCTCTCGGGTTTTTTCTCGTGCCCATCGCCGTACGCGACGTCGCCTACTCGGCGGCGAACGGGCAGGACGCTCCGGGAGACCCGGTTTCCCGGACGGTTATGGCGGCTCTGGACCCGTCGAACCAGAAGCAACTGGAGTTCATTTTCGGCGGGAACGTCGCGGCGGGCTCCGTGGGGATCTACACCCGAGAGACGCTTCACATTGACGACATGTACGCCGCCGGCGAGGAGCGCATGCAGAGCTTTGTCCTTGACGGGGGGGTGACGTACCGCGTTGTCCGGGTGTCCGACTGGACGCGCCAGACCGGTTTTTACGTGTACCTGGGGGAGCGACATGTCGCGCCGGACGTCGTTTGACGAACTCTACTCCATGATCGGGACCGTGTTGAACCGGGCTACCGGGCGCGTCTGGTGGCGCAAGGCGGGCATCCAGGCGCAGCCGAAAGGACCGTATGCCACGCTCTATCTCGCCGCAGGGCAGGGGCTCCAGAACCCGGTCACCGAGACCGTGCTCCTGGAGGAGCCGGACGGGGAGGGGCACGTGTTTGAGCAAATCCCGTGGGGAACGCTCCATATCGAGTGTCAGGCGGAGTTTTTCCGTAGCGGCTCGAATGACTCCGCGATCCAGGCGGCCGTGCGGTTCGCCAACGCGCTGCGCCTGGAAGAAAGGTATTGGGATTTGTGGGGCATCTGCGGAATGTCGGGGGCGTGCGCCGTCCTGGACATCTCGGGGATGTTTCGCGCGGACGTGGAGCCGCGAGCCAGGGCGACATTTCATGTTTACGCCAACGTGGCGGATTCGCCGCTGTTGGATACGAAAATCTACGACATTAAAAGACAACCCATCACCGTTACACGCGAGGACGACGAGGGGATCACCTTCACCGTTCTCGATACAGGAGAGATCGTATGGCCGACTACGTAACGGCGGACACCTCGTTGCCCCGGAGCCTGGACGTCCAAATTACGGTGAGCAACCCGCAGACGGCGACGCGCAGGGACCTGTCCATCCTCTGCGTGGCGTGCGAAAGCCTGGGACTGCTTCCCGACTCGAACCGGATTCGGATTTACTCCGACCTGGACGGGATTATCACCGACTACGGGACGGACTCGGAGCCCTACCGCGCGGGGGCCGCCTTCTTCAGTCAGAGCCCTCGGGCTCAGCGCATGGCCGTGGGGGAGGCGTTCCTCACCGCGCAGAAAGCCCAGCTTGTCGCGGCAACCTACTCGGCGGCGGACATCACCGCGATCCGTGCCATTACCGCCGGAAACCTCAAGCTGACCATTACGAGCAGCGGGAGCAGCACGGCGTACAACCTGGACGCCATGAATTTTTCCGCGGACGACACGCTCACCAAGATCGCCACGAGAATCCAGGGGAAACTCACCGCCGGGAGCGTCCCGGCAACGTGCTCCGTCGTGACCTATCCGGGAGGGGCGCAGAAGGTCGTAATTCAGACGACCGCCACGGGAGACGGGGTATCGATTTCCTACCCGATCACCACGGGAACGGGGACGTTCGCCGGAACCGCGCTCAAAATGACGGCGGCGGCCGGCGGCAAGGCGCTCGCGGGCTACACCCCTACCGATATTGCCGGGGAACTCCAGAACATCCAGAACGCCGCCAACGTCAACGGGTTTTTCGTCTACGGGTGGTGCCTGGAGGCGGGACTGCGCGATCCGGCGATCCAGACCGTCGCGGCGACATGGGCGCTCGCACAGGCGTTGGCCATCATGCCGCTCGTGAGCAACGACGCCTCCGCGCCGGATTCCTCGTACACGTCCGACCTGGGCAGCTTGCTCGACGGGACCGCGAACAAGCGGGTGGTGCCCATCTGGCACGACAACGCGCAGCAGTACCCGGACGTGTCGATTCTGGCCTACATGCTCCACGTCAACTACCGCGCCGGAGCCAGCGTGGTGACCGCCAAGTTCAAGAGCCTTCCGGGGATCACGACCGCAACGGTTACCGAGACGGAATACGAGACTCTCCGGGAAAAAGGCTACAACGTCTATACCGACATGGGCGGCGACATCTTCACATACCGCGAGGGCTCCGTTCCGTCTTCCGGGTGGTGGATGGATACGGTCATCAACCTCGACAACTTCGTCGAGGACCTGGGAGTCAACGTATACAACGTGTTCCTTCGCAACAAGAAAATTCCGTACACCCGCGCCGGTCAATTGCTCCTGGTGGACGCCTGTAGGGACACGGGGGAACAGTACGCCTTCAACGGCACGTTCGCCGACCGCGAGGTATCCGACGACACGCAAAAATCCGGCATCCGGATCGACCCGGCGGTGGTGGTGACGCCGACGCCGATTGAACAGAGCACGGCGGCGGACCGGGTCGGGCGCATCGGACCCCCCATTCAGATGGTGGTGCAGGATTCCGGGGCCATTCACAGTATTGCGATCAACGTTGAAGTCGTGACGTAAGGAGGGTGTAGGGTATGCGAAGCACGATTTATTTGCAAAACATCCATACCGTGGTGGTGCTCGGGGTGCCGCTCTCCGGTTTTGCTGAGGGTGACTGGATGGAGGTGAAAGTTGACGGTAACGCCGCCGAGCGCACCAAGGGGGGCGACGGACCCGCAATGAATATTTCCACGGCTCAGGGCGGCACGATCACGATCAGTCTCCTGCCCACATCTCCGGCGATTGGGACCTTGTTGGCGCTGAGGAATACTCAGGCCATAAGGCCTTCCCTGGGATCGATATCCCTGCTTACCGGAGTCAGGGAGACGATCACGGCGGCCGGGTGCGCCTTCGGGGACCTGGATTCGTTCGCGACCGGCGGGGAGAAGATGTCCCCACGCAAATTCAAATTCGAGTGCCAGAAGATCAGCCTCGACACGACCAGCGTGGAATCCATCGTGGGGTCTGTTGTGGGTAGCCTGCTGTAGGGAGATGCAAGATGGAAAGACGTGACAGGGAAATCAACGGAAAAATCTACTCAATCCTCTTGCCTCCCCCAAGGACGTGCATGGGACTCTGCACGGAATCGGCCGTGCTCCTGGCTCCGATCATGGGCGGGCTGGGGGCGTCCGTGGAGGCGGGCGGGTTCTCCATGTTTTCGCTGCTGCTGCGCGGGGTGGACCCCGGAGCGCTCAACGGTCTTTTGCTTCGCGCCGTCGAGGTGGCGAAGCTCTCCTGCGCGGGGCAACCCATCTGTGACGTGGCTAGCTTTGAGCGGCATTTCGACGAACACCGCCAGGACCTCTACCAAGTATGCTTCTGGACGCTCTGGGAGTGCGTCCGCGATTTTTTGCCGGACTTGAGCGCCTTAAGCCGGGTGCTCCCGGAGAGGATGAGGGCGGCGGCGTCGCAATTCCTGAAGGATGGAGTTCCGACTACTGGCTCGGGCGTCCCGTCTGGTTCGGGATGTGCTCCTGGCGGGACCTGTGCGACGGGTCCCTGACCATGGCGGATCTTATGGACATGCACCGGTCCTTGAACTTAAGGGACTGGCTGGAACGGGAAGCCGCGGCGCGGCGACGGGGAGAGTGATGTGTCTTCGGTAATCGACGAACTGGTTACGGTGCTCGGCGTTGACGTAAGTTCCGGATCGTTCCAAACGATCCAGCGGATGAGCGAGGGGTTTTCCTCGGTCATCAAGACGGCCGGCATGGTAGGGGCGGCGATTACCGGGGCTGCCTCCTCCGTGTTGTATATGGCCGAGCGCATGAACCAGGGAACCGCGCAGCTCGGCCGGTTCTCGCAACTCACCGGGCTCAGTTCGCACAGCGTTCAGGCTCTCGGGTATGCGGCGGAGCAAACCGGCGGCAGCTTCCAGTCCGTCCAAAACGACCTGATGGGGCTCACCCGCTCCATGGAATCCCCGGTTCCGGGGGAGTTCAACCAGGCGCTCTTCATGCTCGGGATCAATACCCGGAAGGCGTCCGGGGAACTTAGGGGAGCCGACGACATCCTGATGGAGGTCGCCGACAAGTTCCAGGGCATGTCCAGAATGGAGCAGTTGAACTGGGGCTCCAAACTGGGACTCAGCAACGACACGATCCTCCTGCTGCAGTCCGGAAGCTCCGAGATATCGCGCCTCAAGCGCGAGGCGGAGTCTATCCCCACTATCGTGGGGGAAAAAAACATCAAGAACGCTCAATTGTTCGTGGCGAACCTGGCGCGCACGCGCCGCATGCTCAGCTACATCGGACAGGTGGCGTCCAGCGCGGCCGGTCCCGCCCTGGAGCGGCTCACCGACCGTACCGGGGATTTTCTCAAAGAAAACCGTGAACTTATTGAACTTGGCCTGGAGACGTTCATCGAGGGCGTAATCCAGGGGTTCGAGGGGTTTGGGAACATCCTGAAGGCGGTCAAGGACCGGTTCCAGGAACTCTTCCCCGGCGTCGGGGAATTCGTCTCGCAGCTTTGGAATTCGCAGACCGTTGCCGCGGTCGTGGAAGCCGGACTTGTGGCGCTGTCCGTCGCGCTTGTCGCCCTCCTGGCTCCGTACGCGCTCGTTGCGGCCGGGGTGGTGGCGGCATCGTTGGTGCTGAACGATTTCATATCCTACATGCAGGGGGGAAATTCGGTCATTGGAGAGATGATTGAATGGGTGAAGGGGCTCTATGGTTCGTTCGCACAGAATTTCCCGGAAATAGCCGCGTTCATCGAGGCTGCGATCGAATGGGTGAAGGGTCTCGCGATGGTGTTCGCGGAGGAATTCGGTAAGATGATCGAATCCCCGCAACTCGTCATCGAGTGGATTACCGAGATGTACGACGCCTTCGCCGACAAGTTTCCAGGTATCGTGGATTTCATCAAGATGCTCGGGCGGGTGTTCAAGGACCTGGCGTCCATTACGGTGGACGTGGCCATGGTTGCGATCAAAAAATACCTGGAGATGTGGCAGAAATTCGCCGAGACCATCGGGTATATCTACGGGAAGATCGTGGGGCTTATTGAGAAGGCTCTACAAAAAGCGGGATTCGGGGGGCAGGGCGACGCCTCCGAGCAGATAGAGGTGTGGGTTGACGGCATGGCGAAACGCGCGTCCGAATGGCGCGAGGAGGAGGGGGCCACCTGGGAGAACGCAACCGAGGGGCTTTCGGCGTCCTCGGATAAAATGCGCTCCTCGGTCGCATCGCGTTCCCGGGGCAGCGAGGGATCGCTTTCCGGAAGCGCCGGTTCCTCCAAACCCTCCAGTTCCGCAGGGCTCGCCAAGATTCCGGAGGGAACAACCTCCGAGCGCATGCGGCAGGGCATGCGGTACTACACGTCCAAGGGGTTCACGAAGGAGCAGGCGGCCGGCATCATGGGCAACCTGTACCATGAGAGCGGGGGGCTCAACCCGGCGATCAAGGAGAAGGGTGGCAGCGGGTTTGGTCTCGCGCAGTGGACCACGAAGGACAGGCGTGCGGGACTGGCCGCCTACGCGCAGTCCAAGGGTAAGGAGATCGATGATTACCAGATGCAACTCGAGTACGTGCTCGTCGAACTGGAGCAGAACAAGGCGTACGGACTTGAGCAACTAAAGCAGGCCAAGAGCGCCGAGGAAGCCGCGAAAATCTTCTCCGACAAATTCGAGCGGCCCGGCATCCCACACATGGACCGTAGGATGAAGTACGCCAATGCCGCGCTCGCGGAATACTCCCCGGCGCAACAGGTGCAAACGGCGTCCCTGCCCGAGCAGGTGCAAACGGCGCAGGTTTCGTCCGCGTCGAACTTGACCACGAACAGCACGAATCAGACGATCAATATAACGAACAACATCACCGGGGGCGACCCGGAGGCCATCGCGCAGCAAACGACGGCCAAGATGAATTACGCACTCCAACAGACGTATCCGGGCGGACTGGCTCCGGTGGCGGGGTAGAGACGATGCGACGACCGACGACTCTCAAAAACAGCGCAATCGGCGGAAACGTTCAGGCGATCCTGGCGCAGCAGTACGTCCGCACGGGGATCACCTACGCGCTTTGGGGGCTCACGGCCCTCACCTACAACGCTCCCCAAGTCTATATCGCCGGCATCCCCGTGTCCGTGCGCACGCAGGAGGCCTACCAGTACCGCGCCGACGTGACGCGGCACGCCATTGAGTCGGGCGCAAGCTACTCGGACCACGTCATTTTGGAGCCCATCCGCGTGGACCTGTACTTCGAGGTTTCCAATGTCTCGAGGGGGGCGGCGCAGTACGCGCTCAACATGTTCGAAACGCTGTGGAAGCGGCGCGAGCCGCTGGACCTCATCACGGAGCACAAGAAGATCCCGGACATGGTCCTCTCCGTGCTGCGCGTCGAGAACTCAGCGCCGTTCTGGGGGAAACTCGTTTTCCAGGCCACCTTCGAGCAGATCACAAAGGTCACGTTGGAGACGCAGGCGGCGGAACTGACGCCGACGGAGACCACGAGCACGCCTGAGGTGGTCAAATCGGCGGAACCGGCCGTGAACACCGGGCAGCAGACGCCGAAATCTTCCGTGCTCTACCAGATGTTCAAAAACTAAGACTGGGGGCGACAGTGGCGGCGGACCCGAACACGGAAGTCAAAATCATCGACCTCACCCCGGCGGGCGAGGGGCGCGCGCAGGTGAATCTCGGCTCTTCGGTCGTCGCGATCACGACACGCTACAACTACGGCGCCGAGTGCTGGACCATGGATGTCGCCGACGTCGACGGAAACCCCATCCTTTCGGGGCTCATGCTTATTCCCGGAGTAGACATCCTGGACGCCTACCAACAGGAAAAAAAGACCCTCGGAGGGATGGTCCTGGCCGAGCGCTCCGAGGACGCTTATAGAGAGGCGGGTTCGCTGGGGGTCTCCACGAAGCTCTTGTGGTTTCCCCCGGGGTCGGAGGTGGTTATCCCATGAATCAGCCGTGGCTCAGGCAGGTTGAGGTATATATAGGACCCCTCCAGGAGTGGCAGGGGCAGGGGGACCGAGCCCGCGCCGTCAAAATCGTGGGAGACGGCACCACGAGCAATCTTCGAGTGCGCTTCGAAATTCGGAAAAGCATTATGTCCACGGCGTCGCCGTCGCACATCTACCTCTACAATCTCGGGCGTGCGAGCCGGGAGAGCCTACAGGCGGGAAGCCAGGACGCTATCCAGCAAAAAGGGGCGTTGGTGGAACTCCGTGTGGGGTGGAATAACGTAAAACTCCAAACCATTTTTTCGGGAACACTGTACGGGGTTACCGCGACGCGGGAGGGGACCGACATTGTGACGACGCTCATCAGTCTCGCGGGGTACGGAGGGGTGAGTCGTTCCATATTGTCTCAGACATGGGCTGGAGGCGCGAAACTCTCAAACATTGTGCGCTCCATGGCGGGGCAAATCCCCGGAGTCACGATAGGGTCCATCGATATCACGGAGTACTCACTGGGAAACCAGGGACTGAGCACTGTCGGGCTCACCAAGGACGCGCTCGATACCCTGGCGCGGACCTATGGGTTCTCCTGGTGGATCGACAGGGGGGTCTTTTACGCCGTGGACGATCAAAAGGCTCTTCAGGTGGGGCAGGCGGTGATAAGCCATAAAAACGGAACGCTGCTTCGCGCCGAACCCATGCTGAGCGGCCCGTTCCAAAAGCAAAGCGGGGTGACCATCCGAGCCGTCCTCAATCCTTCCGTGAATCCGGGACAGACCGTGAAACTTGAGAGCGCGGTCAATCCAAAGCTGGACGGTTCGTATAAGGTTCACTCGTTGACGCAGGCCGGAGACACACATTCATCGGATTGGGACATGACGATTGAGAGCCTGTTTCAGGGCGCCGAACTCGCGGCGGGGAGGAATTTGCCTTGATTCGCAACCTTGCATGGTTATAGGATTGCCGTGGGTAGTGGGTATTTCCTTTTAACCATAGAGGGAGGGTAGGCTATGAGAAAAGTTTTCGGAATCGTGCTGTGTCTGTGTCTTTTGGGGGCCGACGTCTTTGCGACGTCCAGGGAAACGGTTGCGAGCGAGGCCCCACACATCCAGGAGTCGCTGAGAAGGGCGACGTTCCTGCGGGAGCGCAATGCAACAGTTACCTGTATGCCCGGTCGCGGCGAGGTGGTGTGCGTCATGGAGTTTCCGGAGGGGAAAAGGTATTCCCGGAAGGAACTCAATAGCATCGCGGGATTCGTGAGTTATGCCGCTCACAGGCTCTCGGACCACGTGCAAAGCGACTATACGCTGCAGGCTGTAGCCAACGGGGGACCCGTCTGCAACGTGAGCTACAACCATGAATTCGACATGATAACCCCGCAGTATTTCTATCTGCGCTGAAAAAAAAGGGGGGGGCGGCATGGATCTTCGCCTGGCCGATGAGGCCACACAGAACCGGGAATCCGTGGACCGGGCAACGCGACGCATCAACACATGTATCCCTGGAGAGATTCAGTCATTTGACCCGGAGACGCAAACGGCGACAGTCGTTCCCGCCGTGAAGCTCCGAACGGCGGTGGACGGCGAGGAGGGTTTCCTGGAGATGCCGGCCATTGTGCAGGCCCCGCTCGTGTTCCCGTTCGTATCCGTCGCCGGGTATGCGCTCACCCTTCCCGTGCGCCCCAAGGACCCGTGTCTCATCCTGTTCGCGCAGAGGGCCATCGACAACTGGCACGACAACGGCGGCATTCAGCAGCCGGAGGAAGGTGTCGGGGGCCGTCACCACGACCTCACCGACGCGCTTGTCCTTATGGCCCCGTCGCCGCTCCCGGAGGTCCTGGGGGATTGGCAAACAGACGGGATCGAGATCCGGAATCGGGACCGTGATGCATTTATCAAGATTGCCGACGACGGGACAATCACCATCACGTCCGCCGTCAAGGTGACGATCGATTGCCCCGATACCGAGATCACCGGAGACGTGCAGATCAACGGCGGACTGACGCACACCGGAACGTACGGGTCGAGCGGCGGGGCGATCACGACGCCGGGGACCATCCAATCGACGGGGAGCGACGTCATCGACCAGGTGCGTAGCATGGCTGCCGACCGCACGATCTACAACGGCCACACGCACCCCGAGACTGGCTCCGTGACGCAGCCGCCCAATCAGCAGGAGTAGTCATGGCGACGACCTGGGCGCTCAATCCCTTGACCTGGGACATTTTCATTAATCGGGACGGCAAGATTCAAACGACCTACGGGGTTGAGGAGGTCGTGCAGCGCATCAAGGTGACGCTCGGTCATTTCTACGGGGAATATTTCCTGGCGCCGCAGCACGGTCTTCCTTGGTATGAATTCATTTTGGGGAGTCGGGATTACAGGATGGTCGAAATGTTGCTTCGAAGCGCCGTTCTGGGCGTTCCGGGAGTGCTAAGCATCGCGTCCATGGACATCTCGCTCCCGAGGGCCGCGAACGACCGGAGCATGACAGTTTCCATGCAGGTCGAGGCCGTGGGGCAGTCGGGTCCGAAAATCATCGATATTGTATACACTTTGAGTCAGTAGGAGAAGAAGATCCATGATCAAGGCCATACCGTCGCGCTCCGGCGCGTACATTGATTTCCTGGGGGCGACCGCGGACACGAAACCCGTTCCGGCGACCGCGCCTTCGGGAAGCAAGGTGATTCCAGGTTCGCGCTTCCACGAGTACGACGGCGCATTCCGGACGTTTGAATGGAATCCCGATACCGGATGGGTGCTGCAAGAGGGTGTGCTGGACCGCCTCCCGGCAACCCTCGGCCAGAAGACGGCGGACGCGAGTCTCCCCGTGGTCCCTGCAGCAACCGAGAGCCATCTCGGGGAGGTCGGCGGGAAGACTCCGAGTTTTTACGGTCCGGAAATGACGCGACCCGCCGACACGAACGCCTATACCGCCGGTGACGTGGTTTCTAATTCCACTTCGGCGACCACGCTTATCCCTGTTGCCATAGGGAGGAAGAACGGAGGGACCGGGTTCATTGTCAAGGCGAGTCTTGTAACGAATCAGAGCACATGTCTCTATAGATTTAGAGTGTGGCTCTATCGTGTTTCAAATCCGACTGTCGCCGCCGACAACGCGCCGCTTGCGCTGTTATACGCCAATAGGAGCAATCGTATCGGCTATATCGACCTTCCCGCCATGACGACGCAGATGAGCGGGAGCGACAGCGCGGCAGCCATGAACGACACGATACGGCACGCATTCGACTGCGCGGCGGACGACAGCAATATCTATTGCGTGCTCCAGGCGCTCGACGGATTCACCCCGGCAAGTGGTCAGAAATTTTGGCTCGAACTCCAGGCATGCCAGGATTAGGAGGGGCGTCATGACTCCGTGCAGAAATTTGATAATCCTGGGAGGTCAAGACCAGATCAGGTATCTTCTCAACGATGACTTTAGCGACACCCGAGCCGCCGGCCAGGTTAACGGGACGCATTCCGTTCCTGGACCTGGGACGAGGACGGTGACGGATACAGAGAGCAAACTCTCTCTCGCCGGAAGTCGCGCTGTTTTCAGCGGAGGGAAGGCGACTCCATCCACCGGTGATCCTGGTGTATGGATAACGCCTGCAATTACTAGGAGTGCAGGCAAGATTCACAAATTTGCATTTAATTCTAGCTCTGGAATCTTGTGGCTAGGATTGTCTACGGGTACTTCTGGAGGCCTTACCGGATATGGGGTGTCGGTTAATGGGGTAAGCCTAAATGTCAGAAGCAACGGCGCTGGAGGGTGGTCTGGAGATGTAGTTTGCGGCACTATCGTCAACAGTATTGATTATCAAGTCGCGCTCGTTCTTCGCTCCAATGGATGCTATTATTTCCTCAGAATTGGATGGGTATGGAAGTTACTTTTTATTTCCGATGCCACTACGGCTTCCACTTTTTACCAATGCATCCTCAATTATAATTCCGCATCCAATTCAGATTACATCCGGACACCAGAGACCGCACGCTACCTCCCTACACCATGTGTCTACGATACCTTCACCCGTGCAGACGGAGCACTCGGTAGCACGCAGTCAACCGGCCCGGACGGACAGGGAAGCCCGGTGATTGCCTGGCAAGGAAGTACCTGGAGCGTATCCAGCGGGAAGGCTATTAATACTCCTGGTGTTGGGAGTGAATTGCTTACTAATGGAGGTTTTGAAACCGGAGATCCTCCTACTGGATGGTATAGTAGTTCCGGATCAACCCTAACCCAAGTTGCAGAAAGTAGACCGGGAAGCATTGGAATTAAAGCATGCCAGGCAAGCA
>CAYOVG010000023.1:0-9296 GCA_964407285.1 uncultured Syntrophobacteraceae bacterium | reverse complement strand
GGAATTAAAGCATGCCAGGCAAGCAGAGGATCTAATATACCTGTCATGTACCAGACTAATGCGACAAGTGTTCAATGGTACAAGTTTAGTGGTTGGGTAAAAAATATTAACGCAACTTCAGTAGCTATCAGAATAGGACAAGCTGCTAGTCCGTATACCGTGATTAGTACAAGCGTCTATAGCGCATCCAATTCCTGGAACCAATTAGTATGCACTGGAAGGGCCATCGATTCCATTACTGGGGTCTACGGTCTTATTAATGGTTCTAGTGGGCAAATTGGGATATTTGATGATTTCAATTTTGCAATGTTAAACATCTCATATCTTTTCTCTAAACTCTCATGCTCCACCAAAGATATAATTGCAACCGCAATAATCTCAGGAATGACAGCTGGTACACAATGCGGAATGGTGCTGCGGTATACTGATGATAACAATTTCCTGATCCTCCATCACAACGGGCTCACTTCAGCAAGCACACTCATTTTGGAGGAATGCGTCAACGGAACCTACAACACCATAGGATCTTCCGCAGCCTGCAACTTCGCAGCCGGGGAATTGTTGCGAGTCGTGCTGAACGGAACGACTGCGAATGTCTATCACTCGGCCAACGGGACTACTTGGACTCATGCAGTGCAGAACGGAAGTGTGAATGCTGCCTTGACTGGAACGACGCATGGGTTGTTCTCGACTTACGAAGGGAATCAGGTCGATACCATCGAGGTTATCCCAGTGGGGAGCAATAACGAACATCGCGAGTTGGACAGGTATTAGGAGGAATTATGATTGCTCGATTTAAGGTGGAGCCTGGAAGTATTGATCTGATTCCTCCGCTGTACGCAGGTGAGGAAGGCGGGCTACAGATAGCCTACGAAGAAGATGGAGTCACGAGAGGTTCGTTCAGCAGGCAGGGAATCGAAGATGGTAAATTCGTGGTTCTCATCGATTCATCGCCGGAACCCATCGAGGCGCTGAAGGCGATGGCTGGGTTTGAGTTTGTCGAGGAAGTCCAGACGGAAAATTAATACACGGGAGATGATATGGCCTACGGGGTGACGGATCAGGGTTTCGCGCTTAAGCGACTCGCGGATATCCTATCGGACATGCGGACTCGACTTTCCGCAATCGAGGACCCGGTCACCGGGGAGACGCTGTCCCCCGACCTGGCCGACGAGAACGACCCGCTTGCGCAGATTGTCAACGCCGTGGCGGACGAACTGTCCGCCTGCTGGGAACAACTGCAACTTGCGTACAATCAATTTGATCCCCTCAAGGGAACGGGTGCGGGGCTCTCCGGAACCGTGCAGCTCAATAAAATCAAGCGGCTGGCGGGAAGCAGCACCCTTGTGACGCTCACCATGACCGGGACCCCGAACCTATTCATTGCGGCCGGGAAGCAGGCGGCGCTTTACGACGGCTCGGTCGTGTTCGACTTGCCGGAGTGGACGTTTGACGGCAGCGGTCAGGCGACGGTCGTGGGGACCTGCACGGAGGAGGGGCCGACCGAGGCGACCGCCGGCAGCGTGACGTCAATTCTCACTCCGGTGCGCGGGTGGACGGCGTGCACAAACGCCGCCGACGCGGTCCCCGGACGCGCCCCGGAAACGGACGCGCAGTTGCGGTCCCGGCAAAGACAAAGTACGGAAACGACGGGGCGAACGACGATTGGAGATATCTACGGAAATCTCGCCAACATCGAAGGGGTGACGTTTTGCCGGGTCTACCAGAATCAGACGCTCTCCGCGGACTCCAGGGGTATCCCCGCCAAGTCGGTTGCGGCCGTGGTGGTCGGCGGCGACGACACAGAGGTGGCCGAGACGCTTTTCCGGCAATCCCCTCCCGGTATCGGTCTCCACGGGAGCACCAGTGTCAACGTCACGGACGAGCAGGGGATTCAATACGCCGTCGCCTTCACCCGTCCCACGGCGGTCCCCGTCTACGTGGCGATTTCCCTAACCGTGGTCAATTCCTCGTTTTGGACCACCGACGGGGAGGACCAAATCAAGGACGCCATCTTGGCTTACGCGCAGTCGGGGGCGTACGGGCTGGGCATCACATCCGGATTCGACCAGGACGGATACACGCCGGGGCAATCGGTCTACGCCTCGGAACTTTTCACGCCGGTCAACAGCATTCCGGGAACGCGCATCACGGCGCTTACCATAGGGACTACGGCGTCCCCGGCGGACCAGTCGGTCGCAATCGATTGGGATGAGGTCGCGGAATTCGACGCCGATAACATCGACATCACGGTGAGCTGAGATATGCATTTCGAGCCAGTGGAATTTCCGGCCATCGATCTTCAGACGCGTGCGGCGGGGAGGCTGCTGCGGCAGTTCCGACGCTCTCCCGTTCTCCTCCAGGTGCTGCACGCTCTCGTTGCGGAGATTCAGGAATTCATGGACGCCTGCGGCGACGTGTTGCGGCTTCGCACCCCGCACGACGCCAGGGGGGAGCAACTCAACGCGATCGGTCGCATTGTGGGGCAGGACCGGGTGCTCGTCGATTACAGCGAGATCGCCTGGTTCGCGCCGGACCTGGACAACCGTGGGGCGGACCAGTCCCCCGTGTGGTGTGTCGGCGCGCCGCTCCTCGATACCGCGATCGCCAACGACGAACTGTATCGAACCCTCATCCAGGCGAAGGTTTACCGCAATTTCGTGCGGTACGGGAGCATCTCGGAAATCCAGGAGGCCGCGCGGGAGGCCTTCGGGGTCCCGGTGAGCTTTCAGCGCACGGGACCCGTGGACGTAGCGCTGTTGGTTCCGCGCAGCGTCCCCTTGCATGTGCTCGGATTTTTGACTGAAAAGACGACGACCGTCAGGGCCGACGACGAATACATTTCGCCGTACCCGGCGACGGTCAGGATCACGGATACAATGTTCCTGTTCGATCCCACGTTCCAGGTGGACACGGATGGGGCCGGGGGCGATCAGGGACAAGCGACGGTAGCATTCTACTTTTAGGAGCAAACGATATGGCCAATAGAACGACTGTAGTGGGTGGTGTGTGGGCAAATGGGGCTCCCGATCCCCCAAGCGGAACAACCCCCTCGGCGGGCACGACGTACGCCGACTCCGGGATTACGCAATCGGAGATTGAGGAGGCGTGGCCCTACGCGAGCGTTGTGGACTCCTCGAAGCACAACGAACTTTTGCGGCGGATCACGAAACTTATGCAGATGCTTGAGCAGCAGGGGGTTATGACCTACTGCGCGAGCACGACTTACGTTGTCGGCGCGAAGGTCCTGGGGAGCAACGGGAGGCTGTACAATTGCATCCAGGCCGGCGCAAACCATGACCCCACGACATCACCGACGTATTGGAGGCTGGAGGTGACCCCGACGCTGCGCCACGTCTTCCTGCGCACCTCCAGCTCCGGAGACCTGGGAGCACTCACGCCGACCGCAGGGGTCTACACGATG
Source organism: uncultured Syntrophobacteraceae bacterium (assembly GCA_964407285.1). Taxonomy (GTDB): domain Bacteria; phylum Desulfobacterota; class Syntrophobacteria; order Syntrophobacterales; family Syntrophobacteraceae; genus CAYOVG01. Next base: position 5,872 of record CAYOVG010000023.1, on the reverse strand, counting down.
ACCGTGCCGGCAGGCGTCACCCGGATGTTCGTCCGCGTTTGGGGTGGCGGCGGGGGTGGGGCCGGGGGCGCTGCCTCGGCGAACGGTTACGGCGGCACCGGGGGCGCTGGTGGTGGATGCTCCGAAGGATGGTTTTCGGTGACGCCGGGCGCGACAATTACCGTTACGGTTGGCAATGGCGGCGGCGGCGGCAGTGTGACGACTGGAGGCAGCCCCGGGGGGGCGTCCAGCTTCGGGGCGCACATCACGTGCGGCGGGGGCAACGGAGGGGCCTATCAGAGCGCCACGAACACAAGCGAGTCAACCGGAGGCACGGCAACTGGTGGTAGTTTTGCGGCAATTGGAGGCCCTGGAGGCGTGGTTACGCCAAACGGCACCAGCGCTGTCGGCGGGGCCGGGGGCGGCTCCCCGATGGGTGGTCCTCCGTCGAGTCCGTCTTATGGAAGCGGCTCGGCTGGAAGGTTCCCAGGCGGCGGCGGGGGTGGTGCTGGTGCGGCTGGAAGTTTTTCTGGCGGCAATGGTGCTGCCGGCTGCATTATCGTCGAATGGTAGGAGGAATCCTTGAGAAAATATGTGAGAATTGAAGGTGACAGGGTTATCGAGGCACGTGAATTCCCTGATGGAATCGACATGGCATCGGCGTTTCATCCGTCGATAGTATGGGTTGAGTGCGAAGAGTTCCCCGAGATGGGCTCCACCTACGATGCCGAGAGCGGTACGTTCGCATCTCCGGAAGCGCCTGCAGTTGATCCTGTCGCTGAGGCGAGGGCAACGCTTGCGGCGCTTGATGCCGTGCTGCCGAGATGTGTGGAGGATATCATTGACGCTCTTGCGATTGAGCCCGATTTGCCGGACATCATGGTTGAGCGGTTGCTTGCGAAGCGGGCCGCACGGGCTGTGATTCGTGGTGAATGAGAGTAATCCGGGGTGCAGCGCGAACCGCACCCCGGAAAGCGTCATTTCTCCTTCGGCGGTTCCGGCAACGGTTGCCAGTGGGTAGCCCATGGATGTTGACTTACCGATCCTCCGTCACCTCCAAAGCGATAGAAGCTAACCTCGATTCGTTCAGTATTGGAAACGCATCGATAAGGACAATAGAGAAGAACCTCTGTGTTTACCGGTGCCGTCTCGATGGGTTGCCATTTCCTGGCTTCTTCGAGTTCGGCGATGCATTCCCGTCGCACCGCTTCAGCGGCAATGCTCCATGCAGCCTGTACGGCTATTGGTGTTTTGTTGAATGGCGGAAGATCAGCGCCGGTGATTGCACTTTTCCATCCTGTAGTCTCGCAGTATGCGTCATACGCTACTTTAGCCCAGTCCATTGTTGCATCCTCCTTTGCTTCCATGAGTCCGCACACTTAAAGTCCACGTCACCCTCCAACAATCACCAACACAAAACCACCGACAACCACCCAAGCCAACTACCTGACCCGTTTCCACTGAGAAGCCGCATAGGCCCACTTGAGGCCGTCGCGGAAGCGGGCGATGTCGGAGTAGATTTCCGCATCCTCATCCATACACGGGTCGATCCGCTCGAAAAGTTCCCCAGCCTTCAACAGCTTGACTTCCCATATCGCCAGGTCGGCCTTTCCATACTTCACCTCAAGTAGCGTTCCGTCCGAGCAAATCACCAGTACGCCGTGTTCGCGCTCATGAGTCCCGTACTCGCTCACCTGGCCGCACACATCGCCTTCAAAATAGATATTGTCGTCGCTCTGTCCGTAAACCAGTGTCGCCATTCCTACCTCCCTGTAATAATCAATAAAAACCCACCGACAGCCAACAGCAACCCGAGTCATGCATGCCGGTTCCAGCGCACGACAGCCGCAGCGAAATTTACGGCGCTGAATACGGCGAGAACCAGGGCGAATAGCTGTGTCGTGGTTATTTGCATTGGCACATCTCTATCTGTACCGTCCACTCACCAAATTGCGGCCGGATAGTGCATCCATTAGAGAGCCATGCGCCGATCAACTTTCCTGCCTCATCGTGGGACGTTCTATTTATGTCCAGTGCGCCAACTACAACGCCGCATTGGCAAATAGCTATGAATCCGCTTGGTTTACGTTTCATGTCAGCCTCCAAAACCCTATCTTAGAAGGATACAGCATAATGGAACGCGCAGGCCAAATACCCCGAGAACCAGATGTAGTATATATTGTCTGTCGTGACTGCTCCCGGCAATACACTACCTCACTGCCTCCAAGCAATCTGCGCCAGGAATATCCCGTCGATAATTCGATGCCTCCGAAACCGCGCAGTCGCCATCAACCCGCCACGCATACCACTGCTGTTCGCAGGCGTAATTAAGGCATCGGTAGTAGTCTCCGGGCCGCGTTACCGTGCAATCGATGCAGCACTCTGATTTCAGCCAACTCTGACGTATTTTACAGCCGGGCACCACCTCTACGGCCTCAAAGGATAGAGCCGCGCGCCTGGTTCTTGCCTTGACGTTCCGCGCCTGGACCAGACACACATTACAGGTTCGGACGAAACCGGGAAGTTCAAAATCTTCCTTGATTACCTGGCGGGTCCGGCTGCATCGGTCGCACTGAATCGTAAGGATTCCGTCAAGGATGGATTCCTCGCCGTAGCTGGAGGCAAAATCTTGTAGGGCGGCCATCATGGGCACACTCAAACAGTTATACCCGTTTTCTATGTTGGAGAGATTGCTCAAAGAGGTTCCAAGAACCGCTCCAAGTGCTTTGGTGTTGATACCGTACTTTACTCGAAACGCCCTAATTCTGGCTCCGAGTATCTTACTCGCGATCGGCTGACGCTTTGGGCGCGCTGGGACCGTATCCATTCTTGTCATTACCCCTCCTTCACCGCCCACCCAGGCCAGTTATGCAGGGCCGCATGGGTGAGGCATGCGTCATATCGGCTATGCGACACGTCGCAGCATTCACGGCATTTCGGCAACCGTCGCACATCCGCCGGGTAGATCCTGCATCCTGACACCACCTCGACTTCAGTATCCCTCATCGCTGACCTGTCGTTGCGCTCGTGACTTTTGGCCTGTGCCCAGCAAAACCCACAAGTGGGCTTAAATAGTGGATGTTCTACTACGGCACGCTCGTAGTATTTGGCTCTGGAGCACTTATCGCACCGGATAAGTACGATATCGTCAAGGCTGAATTGGATCTTGTGAGCGACTGCTACCGCTGCAATGGCGTCAAGCTTTCCAGACGCCATACCCCGCCATCCGTTTTCAACATCGTTTAGTTCAGAAGGCGCCGCACCAATCAATTCACAGAATTTTTTTGTGCTAAGTGATAGTGCCTTCCGAACCTTCCTGATACGGCTTCCAATGACTACATTGACATCTCGCTTTCGCCTGGGCATGACTAAGCAGCCCTGTCCATTGCAGGACAAAACCGTCGCGCACCGTTCGGGCAGTACTCCACCCGACTGAGCCCTGCTTCATGAAGCCATAGTGCCACGGCCTTGTCTGCCTTTGCATACGACTCCCAATCCATGCCGCGTCTGTCGAAATACCTGTGCAGGCGAAGCATGGCCGCGTGTACGGATTCAATTGCGATTTTCCGGTACTGATCCTTGAGTACCCCAAGGATTCCGTCCAGGATGCCGAGAGAAAATGACGTGTACATTACCACGTCACCGATACTGGCTGAATCGAACGCTGCCCGCTCTATCGCGGTGCTGCGCCGGCGGATTTCCAGAATGGTTCTCGCGTCAAGGTCTGCAGGGTACTCAGAGAGCGCCGTTTGGCAGGCGTTGAAGACGCGCTCGCAAACAGCCATTACCGTCTTGTTGCGCGGCCTATTTTGGTATTCTTTCGCCGTGAACAGCGCCGTCCCCTCGCAGAGAGACAGCGCCGAGATTGCGTTTTGTGTTGATTTGGGGATGGATGATGGCATGGCTATCGCTCCTCGAAGTATTTGCATTCCTCGTTCTCACCCAAATTCTCCAGCGGAAACAAGTCGTGCAAACATGTTAGGTCCTTCGTTCCCATGTGCTTACACCCGGAACAGATGCGCTTGGTTTCCGGCTTTTCGCGCTCCTCGAACCGGTCACAGGCTTTACGTGTTTTTAATACGTGCCTGTCCACATGCATGCCTGACTCTTCAAAGCATCGGTACGTCGATGGGTATTCAACCGACAACTTGTCGCTGCGGTAGTTGCAATCGCCGCAGGTGTGAACCCGAGATGGTGATGCACCGGCTTCCGATACAGCCGCATGCTCTTCATCTCCGACAACGATAGCGGCGACGAGATAGTTGATGGCCCCGAGCAATTCGGACCTGGCGGCCGGCCACTTGAGCCGCAAACTTTCGTCGATCTTCTTTACGGCTTGGCCTCGGCAATAATCGTATCCCCGGCGCTGGAGTTCGCAGATTACCTGCCGCTCGAACGGTTCGTCTCCGTCAACGTGGCGCTCTCGGCCTTTTCCGTTCGCGGCCTGATTCAAGGCTTCAGCGAGGATCTTCACCAGAGACTCATACCCTTTGGGTGTTTCCATCTTTACACCTCCTGTCCATGGATGCGCGGGAGCACGATGCCGCCCTGCCCCTGGTACTTGCCCTTCTTGTCCTTGTAGGAGCGAGCGCACGTGGTGTCTGATTTCAGAAACACGAGCTGTGCAATGCCTTCGTTGCTGTAGATTCTGCATGGAAGGGGCGTGGTATTGGAAATTTCGATGGTAATGAACCCCTCCCATTCGGGTTCGAGGGGGGTGACGTTCACGATGATGCCGCACCTGGCGTACGTGCTCTTCCCTATGCACAGGACGATGACTTCCCTGGGCACCCTGAGATACTCCAGCGACCTTCCCAGAGCGAAGGAATTGGGAGGGATAATGCACACATCGCCTTCATAGTCCACGAATGAGCGTTCGTCGAATGCCTTGGGATCAACGACGCAGGTGTTGATGTTCGTGAAGATTTTGAACTTATTGGCTATCCGTATGTCGTAGCCGTAGGAAGAGAGCCCGTAGGATATGACGCCCTTCTGAACCTGGGTTTCCACGAAGGGTTCTATCATGCCGGCGAGGGCGAGGGCGCGTTCCATAATTTCAACGTCTGAAAGGATCATGCATTACTCCCTGTGACTGCTCCCGGCAATGAATTGCCGGGCATCTAGGCTTAAGCCAAGCTCTTCAGCCCAAGAGCCAAAATATTCTCGGATGCGGCATGATCTCGATTGGTTGTGTATTCACATTTAGGACAACAATGGGTACGTGTCAAACTGCTGCCACCAGTACCGAGGGGCCGTGATGTCCATCCATACAGCGATGGACTCAAGGAACTTGTTGTGGCCGCCGTCCTTTCCGGCGAGTCTCTGCGCTACCCTGTCGGCGTGTTCCAGGGTGATGCCGCGACTCAATGAGAGCCCGAGCAATGCGTGCTGATATCCTGATTCTTCGAGTACGGTAACTTTCACACTGCCTCCTTGACTCACTAGCCGGAATCAGCGATTATCCGGCGACGGTAACGTTCCGGTTTGGCCGTCGGGGTGAAGAAGCGCTCCCCGACGGCTTTTCTATTTGTTCGCCTGAGTTACTTAATAGGTCTTACCCACCGCCCAGAAAATCCCCGTAGCATCCAGGATGTTCTCAGCGAAATTCCCTGGACGATGGCCTTATCCCTCGCGGGACCCGCACGAGATTACCAGTCGAAACCGGTTGATCCGTGGGCATGTACTGCGTTTGATGTATTTTAATTATGGCATGGGCTGTAGACGTGTGTCAACAACAATGTAGAGATGGACTATTCGCTGGAGTCGCTAAGAAGATCTAGAAGCTGGCACAGTTGCTCCTCACGCTTGCCCCCTTCAAGTATAATGTTAGCTAAAACCGTGACTGCTCCCGGCAATGAATTGCCGGGCATCTAGGCTTAAGCCAAGCTCTTCA
>CAYOVG010000022.1:0-36431 GCA_964407285.1 uncultured Syntrophobacteraceae bacterium | reverse complement strand
CTCCCGAATCCGCCTCGGCCGATGAAGGATCTTCGCTGTTCGACTGCTTCGCATCCAGGGGAGGGCAATCGCTTTTCTCGGGGATACAAATGACCGTCTTGATCCCGAGTTGCCTGATCGTCTCGATTTGCTTATCGCTTTTTATCTTGAAACTTCTGGAGAGAAACGGGTGCTCGAACCACCCGAGTTCAAGCCGTATGAAGACTCCGACACAAAGCTGGTTCACGTTCACGCGATATTCCGGCATCGTGGAGAGATCCTTGTTTTGAGAGAGCCCCTTGAAAGTCCGCAACTCGCCGATGACGGGAGCATGCCGGACACGGTCTTCACCTCTTCAACAGAAATTATCGACATAGTGTGATAACGTACTATACTCGACGGGATCTGTTTTGAAAATCCGCAATTGCGGGAGGAGACCAAAAACGGTTCCAGGGGTTTCCATACAGGGGCGTGGGAGGCAGGAATGAAAACGCCCCTTATCGGGAACTCCGTCAGGGCTCCCTCGAAGGGGCGAAGGCGTATGTATGAAAAATCTCAATGCGCGCGCTTCAAAGCATCGGGTAATCGGCTGAAAGGAATCAGCCCTTCGATCCGAGGCGCAGACCGCCGTGGATGAAGAAGACATCGCCCGTGATGGCCTCGTTACGGTACATCTCCCCTACGAGCGACACCACTTCCTCCGGTTCGATCAAGCGGCCGATGGGGACCTGCTCCAAAATCTTGTCGAGAGCTTTCTGATTCATCGCCTTTACCATGGGCGTTCCCACGTAACCCGGCGCTATGGCCATGCAGCGGACCTTATCGGCCATGCCCCGCCGGAACAGCTCGGCGGTGATGACCTTGGGCATTACCGACATGGCGGCTTTGGACGAAGAGTAGTTGATCTGGCCTGCCGTTCCCAGCGAACCGGTGGATGAAATAAGGCAGACAAGGCCTTTGCAGTCATAGTTGATCATCCGTTCCACACACTCGCGCACCGTCAGAAAGACGCCCGTCAGGTTGATGTCGATTACGCTCTTGAACTGATCGATGGACATCTTGCCGGTGACCTTGCCGGTAGTTTTATCCGGATTGACCATCATGGCGTCCTTGATGATCCCGGCGAAAGGAGCGACAAGATTGATGCGGCCGAATTTTTCCATGGCGAAGTCGGCCATCCTGGAGCAGTCTTCCTCTTTGGTGACGTTGCAGTAAATCGTGGCCACTTCCCCGCCCATGGCCTTGATTTCCCCTTCAGCCCTGGCCAAGGCATCTTCCATGACGTCCGCGAGAACAACCTTCCCTCCGTTTTGCACCCAGTAGGAAGCCAACGAGAAACCGATACCTCCACTGCCGCCGGTTATGACTGCTACGGAATCCTTGATGCTGAGCATAATCTTTCTCCTGTAAAGAGGGTTTCGTGTGCAAGTGCCGAAAACGGTGAAGAAATCCCGGAAGATCCCCGGAAGTTGCCTCCGGGGCGAATCCATCCTCATTTTGACGGGCGGATGGGACGAGCGTGATTCCTTAATGGGGCAATTTTGGCAATCATCAGGGGCCGTGTCAAGAGGGAACTCCGAATAAAACGCGCCCGGCCGGGCGCTACTCCTCCTTCTTTTCGTCTTCCTTTCCCGCCGGAACGGCGAACAGGTCCAGGAATGAACTGAAAGTAGCGAACGGGGAGAGGTTTTTTTGAGCGAGCGCCGACAGGTTGCTCCCCACGCTCAGCCAGTTCCTGAACTGCTCGTCGAAGGACGCCTTGTAGGTCAGGTAATTACGAATGGTGAGTTCCAGGTATTTCTCGAAAAATTCGCTGAGGACGTTCTCCCCGAACTGGATGATCAGATGCAGCAGTTGCGGTGGGAGGAGCGCGTTCTTTTTCCTGGCTTCCTCGACGATGATCTGAGTGAGAATAAAGGCGGTGACATCCTCCTCGGAGCCGGCCTCGATGACCTTCACCTGCCGTCCGGACTTGATCATGTCGGCAATCTGGCCCAAGGTGACGTAAGAGCTTTTCTCCGTATCGTACAGGCGACGGTTGGCGTATTTCTTGATCAGTACGTGATCGGGCATCTCGTTCCTCTTTTCCTCGACCCCCTCGCTACGCCCCTGAAGAGGGGAATTTAGAACAGCACAGAGAACCCCTTCTCTCTGCCGGGCGCTACCCGGTGACCGAAAGATAAAATCCATAGCCACCATAGTGTAACACGACCGTCGCCGGGAATAAACGCATTGCCGCATGTTAAAAATGAGCGCGAGCCTATGGACCGACGGCGGAGCGGGGTCTCGCCCCCACCGCCTCCGACTTGAAGCCCATGGTCCGGTTCCACCCCCCGACCCGCTCACCTGAGCCTGATATCCACCCGGCTGTCCTTGAGCTCTTCCTCCTTCTGCGGAGCCAGGGATTCCGGTTCCACCAGGTATATCCTGGCGGGGTCGACCCCGCCGGTCGCGGCCATGTAATCTCTCAAAGTGATGGCGCGCTTGATCGCCAGGAGCCGAAGATCTTCATCATCCACCGTAAGGTGTTGGATCATCAGGGATTCCATCTCCCGCGCGGACAGACTTTTATCGAGCCCGAGCATGTTCTTCGGTTTCGGGAAGGTCTCCTCCTTGTAAGCCGGTTGCAGGTACCTGTCGTATTCCTCGCGGGATAGTGCGATCTCCTCCACGGTAGTGACGGCAGGCTGTCCCTTCTGGAGCATCTCCCTGAACTTCTGCTCCTTGAGCTTGTGCAGAAGAACTCTCTTCTTGAGCTGCTCCCGGTCCTGAACCAGGTCCACGTGGCCTTCGAGTTCGATATCCAGGTCGGTTTTTTCCTGGATTACCTGGATGAGAATGTCGAGCTTCCTCCTGGTCGCCTCGCTGATGTCACTGCTGCCGGGATCGAATTCCAGGTAACGCAGTTCCTCGCCGCCCCCGAACGGCATCCCCAAAAAGGCGAACGGGGCCGTGATGATCTTCTTGAGCAGGCTGTAGAGAAAGTTCGTAATGACCTGCCGGAAGCTGAAGGTGGGGTCGTCCAGGTTGCCGCTGATGGGAATGTCCAGGTGGATCTCCCCGTCACCGTTCTTGAGGATCGCGATGGCCGCTTTAATGGGAAGGTTTATGGCTTCCGGACTTTCGACCGGCCCCCCCAGCGAAACATTGTCGATAACCACGATGTTCTGAGATTCTATCTTGTTCTTGTCGATGAAGTACCGAAGATCCAGGAATGCTTTTCCCTTCTGAATGTTGTGGCCCAGGATGCGTTTCGAATAGGGATTGATCTGGACCATGTCGAAATCCTGAAACTTGACGCTCACATCCACCAGGAGGTTCTTCCTGAATGGGAGTATCTTTCCTTCGATGCGAAGCGGCGAGTAGTTATTCTGCTTTCCGGTCAGTTGAATGCCGGCAGGCTTTACGTCACCCAGCACGAATCCCGTAATGGAGCCGTTGATGCCGTCCAGGCTCATCCAGAAGGCCGGATGCACCCTCTTGTCGGTAAACTGGATGACTCCGTTTTTAACCACGACCTTGTCGATCTTCAGTTGCTTGAAGAACTGCTCTTCAACCGCCGGTCCGGCCGGCTTCCCCGCCGTGCTTTCCGCTCCCGCTCTTGCTCTGACCGGTTGCTGCGACGCGGGCGGTTGATTGCGATTCCGGGACTGGTCTCCTCCGTCGTCCAGCAACGCCTGCAGATTGAGCTTACCGTCGGGGAGGACGATCAGATTGGCGTAGGAATAGTCCGCCACGGCTTCGCTTACGTTCAGATACGTGGGGTTGTAGCCGCCGCTCAGGCTGTTGATCGCGAAAGACTTGCCGGCCAGCAGGGGTGTACCGTCCTTGCCGGCGACGAACCTGTAATCCGAAAGGGTCGCGGAGCCCTCATACCGGGCTGTGAAACCCTGCCCGTCGGAAGCGGAGAGAACCAGGTTTCCCGATGCGCCGGCCCAGCCCGAAGCCACGGCTATGTTCATCGTGTCGGGAATGTAGCTTCGAAAACTCATGAGGTCCACTTTGCCGTCCACATGAAGATTCGCGTACAGGGGGGAGACGCCCGCTTCCCCTTTGAGGGAGATGCTGTCCTTTCCATTGAGAAGCAGGGATAGCGATGCGCCGCTCTTGCCGTCCATGAAGGCCGAAAGATTCTCTATCGATAAATCGATGCTGTTGGCCGTGAGCACCACGGGGTCTCGAAACGCCTCGTCCCGGAATTCGACGGCGCACCCGGATGCATCGACGCTTCCCAAAGCGATCCGCCATGACGAGGACTTCTTCCCGTTGCGCTCGACCGCCGCCCGGCCGCTCAGGCCGTCCGCATCGTTCGCATCGGCCGCATCCTCCACGTCCGCCGCATTGTCTTCCCGGGAATCGTCCATCCCGAGCGCGGCATCCAACCCGACCACTCCGTTCTTCGCTCGCTTCAGGGAAACGTTTCCCCCCGAAACCGTGATCCTGCCCGCTACGAGCGACTTTCCCCCAAAGTCCAGGGATGTCTCGCCGATACCGATTTCCCGGATGGAAAGAAAATCCTTCTCCCGGTCTTTTTCCTTCAATCGCAGGCCGGCTATGGATGCGTTCAGCCCGGATACGGAAGCGCTCACGTCGCCCCCCTTGTTCTTCATTGTCGAACACTTGAAACGGGCGCCGCCTTTCAGTTCACCGGCAGGTATCTCGAAAGAGAGCTTATCATCGTAAAATGGAGCGTACTTGGGAAGGGAGACGCCCGCGAGTTGCAGTTCCCCTTCGGCGTGAAAGGGTGAGAAAGACACGTCGCCCTTCAGTTCCAGGCTTTCCTTCGCATCCGTTTCGAGGCTGACCGAAAAGCCGGACTTGCTGCCCGTGGCGGTGCTGAAACGGCGCAGAGCGAAATCGACGGGTTCGATGGTGGTTTTGAACGGCTTGTGTGTTGTGTGGTCCGTGTAGGACACGCTTCCTTCTTCTATGACGATGTCGCCGATGGTGAGGCTGAACTCGCCGGGGGCCTCCCGGCCTGCGTCCGCCTGATCGGAGCCGGCCCGATGGGGATCATGCTTCTCCGCCTTTCGTTTCTCATCGCCGTCGTCTCCCCCGGCCTTTGCACTGCCGCTCTTATCCTCTCCGTCCCTATCAACCTCCTCGTCACCGTTGGGAACGGCAAACGCGGAGACGACATTCATCTCTCCCTTCTTGTTGCGAACCACGTTCACCCGTGGAGAAGAGCAGGCCACCTTTTCTATGGAAAGTTTATCGGAGGAAACATCGTAGACGATACTCGACGCATTCAACTCCTCGACGGACAGCAGGTCGCCGCCGCGCCTGTCGAGCAGTTCGGCGTTCTTCAACGCCAGGTCCCCTTCCAAAACGAGGTTCTTTCTGCCGGACTCGCTTTCCTGTGAGAAGGAAACGCACAGACTGGCGTCCAATGTTCCCGAAAGCACGTCGATTTCGGGCAACCCGGGAATGTACGCCATGTAGTGGGGGACGTTGATGCCGATAATGCTTCCCGACAGGTCTGTTTGAAGAGAATCGGAAAACGGCATCGTTGCGCCGGTCAGTTCGAGGTAGGTATTGTTGACCAGCGCCGAGAACGCCGGCTGCACCGATGTCGTGGCGGCGGATGCGGCGTTGGAAACAAACGGAATGGTGAGCGTCAACTCTTCAACGGAATGCTTTTCGTTGACTGGAACGTCGTCGAAGTGAATCTCGCCGTTGCTTATTTTGATATTGTTTATGGAGAACTTGAAGGAACCCGACCGCTTCTTCTCGTCCTTCTTTTCGCCGGCGTTCATGCTGTCCAGTATGTCCTGGAAGTTGTATTCGAACTCGCTGTTCCGGACGATGTTGATAAGCGGCTTTTCCAACTGAACATCTCTCACCGCCAGCGTTCCTCTCAGCAGCGCTCCCGGGTCCAGGTCCAGAAAAAGCCTGTTGAAGGACGCAAAGGACCTTTGTTCATCACGGTCCCTGATATCCAGGCCCGTCAGGGTGACGGTGAACTTGTAGGGATCCAGCATCACTCCATCCAGGCCGACCTTCCTGTGCAGAGTGTCGGAGAGATTCGATATGAGCAAGGATTTGCCCACTTTCGGCAGGATGAGGAACCCCAGGACGGAATAGGACGCAAACAAAGCTACAGCAGCAAGAACGGTCGTAAGTGTTGAAATAACGAAGTATCTCAGGGGTTTACTCTTCGGTATCGGCATCGGCGGCAACCTCCCGTTTTGGCAGTGCATTTTAACCCTTCATCGCAGTTAGCATGTAGCGTGCCACCAGGACTGCCCCCGCTCTGAGATATCCGAAGAGATGCACCCCCGTGATCGATGATCGCCCCCGAGCCTATCCCAATTCAAAGGTCGTGACGCCGAATACCTTCTCGATCGGAATATCCGGCGGGCTCTGAGTGTACATGCGAGCCGTTTCGAAAACCTTCTCCATCCTGTTCTTCCGGACAATGTCGCACGCCGCGGAGTTCGGTTCGGGAATATCGAAAAACACGGAACTACCCTCTGGAGCGTGAGAAATCATGGCGTCGAAAAGCTGTTCGGCAAGCGCCGGGTCATCGGCGAAGAGCGGCCCTATCTTGAAAAAGTTGTTGCCGCAGGGGCGCAGGACCGCATATCCCGAGAGCTTTCCGTCGGTCGAGGTCCCCAGGGCGGTGCTGCCCGGCTGGGCGATCCAACGCTCGACGAAGTTGTGCCGGGGAGCGGGAAACAAACGGTCGTCGTAGGCAAGCACTTCGGCCGTGGGAACTCGCGAAAGCTCGATGACCCCGGGGCCTTTGCGTCCGGAGCCCGTTCCGGTTCCCTTGTACCGCATGTTGAGGTAACAGAAACGGTATCCCGACCTTTCATAGACCTTCTGCTGTTCCAGAACGGCATCCAGGCCGACATTGAGTCCGCTCACATGTTCGGCGGCCGTCTTCCAGAGTCTGAAGCCGTAGCCGCGGCGGCGAAATTCCGGTCGCACGATGTAGAGGCCCACGAATCCGAAGGAACCGCCGTATGACACCATCGAAACCGACGCAATCGGGTCGCCGTCCAGGAGCCCGACGAAAAAGCCGTCCGGGTCGGTCTCGTGGAAAATGGAGGCGTCATCGAGTCCGGGAATCCAGCCTTCCTTCGCGGCCCAGTCGACAGCGAGCCGTGCTTCTTCAGCGGTCATTCGCCTCATGATGTAGCGGTCCTTCTCCATATCCACCGTTCTCCTTTCCATGAGATGCCGTATGCGGCGTTTGCGGGATACTACTACTCCGGCTTTTTGCAGATCATGTTCAGCACGGCCTGGCGGCCTTCTTCACGGACGGCCTTCAGAGCTCGTTCCAGGGCCGGAAGAACGTCCCGCGCCTCCTCCACTTTTTCGCCGTATCCGCCGCTGGCGGTCACTACCTTTTCGTAGTCGGGGGAGGGCTCCAGTTCGCTCAAGGGAAAGCGGTCGGCCTGCGATGCCCACCCATCCGGGTAGAGCCTCAAATTCGCGAGTCGCACGGCATTCCACATGCGGTTGTTGAAAATCACGGTGAGTGTCGGCAGGTCCATGGCGCGCGACACGAAATGGCATGGCGTGGGGTTTCCGAACATGTAGCTTCCGTCGCCGACGGCCGTGATCACCGTCCGCTCCGGCGCCGCCAGTTTGACTCCAAGCGCCGCCCCCAACCCCCAGCCCAATCCTCCCGCCGCCGTGGACCCGAAGAACGTCCCCGGAACGGTGAACTCCACCTGCGGATAGGCCAGGTCGTATTCGTTCAGGACTATCGTCTCATCGTCTTTCACAGCGTTTATGCAATGGGATATCCACAGGGGGTCCAGGGGCGAATCGGCGCGCACTTTCTCCAGGGCCTCCCGCCACGAGGCGCGCTGTTCGGCGTGGTCGTTCCCGATGCGTCTGAATCTTTCCCGGACCGCCCCGTCAGAGCCGTTGAGACGTTCGCCCAGTTCACCCGCCAGCAAAGGAATCGCCACGACCGGGTCGGCATGCACGGCGACATCGCACGGGAAGTTTCGCATGGGATAACGGGTATGGAAGGGGTCGGTCCCCATGTGAATCACCTTGCAGCCGGCAGAGGGTTCAGCCGCGTCCGGATACCACGGCACATCGCTGTCGATCACGAGAATGGCGTCCGCCGACCGGACGAGAGGGTTCGAATTGAAACCCATATGCATCGGGTGGTTCGTGGGGAAGCTCATATACCTGGGATTGAAGGTCACCACCGGGACGGCGAACTCTTCGGCGAATTTGACCAGTTCCCCCACGGCTTCACGGTTTCGGCCCAGGGTGGAGGTGATTACGAGCGGGTTCCGGGCGGACGCCAGGATGCGCGCCGCGGCTTCGACCGTCCGCGGGTCGGGGTAGATGCGGCCGGCGGGACTGCGGCCGGGCGTCGATATGGTGAAGCTGTCGCGCCGCTCGGCCAGCACCTCGCGGGGAAGCGTCAGGTACACGGGACCCTTGGGTTCCGCCATGGCGACTTCCAATGCGCGGTCCACGACCGACTCCAGTTGATCGAAACAGCGCAACTCATAATCCCACTTCACGTATTCGCGCACCATGGCGGCCTGATCGAACGATTCCTGCGACCAGTGAATGTACAGGTCGCGCGACCCGTGAAGCCCCGCTTCCGTGACCGGCGTGCGTCCCGCGGTGAACAGCGTGGGAACATTGTCTCGCGCCGCATTGATGATTCCATTCAGAACGTTGGCCGTGCCCACATTGACATGAACCATGACCACCTGCGGTTTGCCGGTCATGACATAATACCCGTGGGCCATCGCGGCAGCCGCATTTTCATGAGGAACAGTGACGGGCTTCGGGACCTTGCCGGAGCCGGCCCCACGGAAAGCGAAAGCGTCCAGCAGCGGAGCGAAATCCGTTCCCGCGTTGGCGAAGAAGTAGTCGATACCTCGCTCGCCCAGCAGTTCAAGATATGCCCTGGCCGTATTTTCAATATGAATGGTCCTTTTTACCATGAGCAAGTCGTCCTTTCTTCCTTTCCGTTTTTTGGTTCCCGGGCGTCTATCGGAATCCGGCAATTATGATCGTCCAATATGCAACAAAGTTGAAAGATAGTCCACCTTGAATGCCCGCATCCCGGGGAATGCGCATATATTCCAATAAATTCAAAACTTTTTCATTGACAAACGCACGGCGATGTGATTTTATTTAAATTACTAATCACAAATGAAAACAATAATTGCAGGGTTCTTGGGGGGGCGGTTTCCGGGGTATGCCTCCCGAAAGGGAGGTGCGCCTCTTCTTGAATAAGGCTTCCGGGGCGAATGTCAAGGGGAGGGGTGGTGTTTTCCCGGCTTTTCGCCGCGGGATGCGGGCTGTATCCTCCTTGTTTGAACAGGCGTCCGGGCGCGGAAGATTCGATGATTCGCCGCGCCCGGACGCCTGATTTCGTTTCTTCTTATGGAAATGGAGCGCTGTCATGCCTCCTCAGCGGCCGCAAGGCCCGACTCGATCATTCATCGGATGCGCTCCCGATTCCGTGCCGGTCCGGTCAGACTCATACGGAGGGCGCGGTGGGCGGACACCGTAGAAAAAAGACGGGATTGGAGCCCTCCCGCGGAGAACTCCCCTGTTGAAACCCGGGCGATCCCAATCCCGGCTTGCCCGGTTGCTTGTTGAGCAGGAATCCCAGCGCCCTCGTCTTGCCGCTCAATGAAAGACTCTGGTCGATCGCAATGTATTCTTTGCCGTCTCTTTGAAAGCGCAAACCGTCCGCATCAAATTGTCCGGCGGCCTCCACAACCGTGATGCCGCTGTCTTTCGCCATCTGAATGAGTTCCTCGTAATCCAGGATCTTCCTGTTTTCCTTATCCATCATATTTCAATACCATCCTTTCAGTATCGACGTTTGCGGAGTATATCGCCCTCTGCGTTTCGAACAGGCGGATTGCACGGGGCGATGCGGAACGCGGCATGCCCCCGCCGAGCTTTTCCTGTCCTTACGTCGAGAGGGAATCACATCTAAAGTAATCACTGAAACGGAAGGCTGCATACGATCAGAACAAATCGTATTTTTTCATTTTTCTCCAGAGGGTCGACCGGTTCATCTTCAACGCGTCCGCGGCCAGGCCCCTGTTCCAATGGAATTTTTTCAGCGTTGCGAGAATCAGCTCTTTTTCGTCTTCTTCCTGCCTGCCGGCTTTCTTGCCGGCCTTGATAACGGGCTCCTGAGCCGCGTACTTCAGAAGATAGGATGGGAGATGCTTCGGCTCGATAGTCGTTTCCGAACAAATCGTGACCGCGTGCTCGAGGATGTTCTCCAGTTCGCGTATGTTGCCCGGGTATTCGTAACTCAAGAGCACTTCCAGGGCATCTTCCGATATCCTCGCCGCCCTGGTGACGCCCGATATTCGGTATCTCTCGAGGATATGGGAAATGAGCAGGGGCAGGTCACCCCTTCGTTCTCTCAGTTCCGGCAGTTCGATGCGTATGACGTTGAGCCGGTAGAAGAGGTCTTTCCTGAACCGCTTTTCGCTCACGAGCTTTTCGAGTTCCTGATTGGTGGCCGCTATGATGCGCACATCGACTCTGACGGTCTTCCTGCTCCCCAGGGGGTAGAACTCCTTGTCTTCGAGCACCCGAAGGAGCTTTGCCTGCAGGGAAAGAGGAAGGTCGCCTATTTCGTCCAGGAAGAGCGTCCCGCCGTCCGCATCCTGGAACCGGCCGGGTTTGTCCCTGTCGGCGCCGGTAAAAGCGCCTTTGACATACCCGAACATCTCGGATTCCAGCAGGTTTTCCGGCAGTGCCGCGCAATTGACCTTAACCATCGGTTTGCCGGCGCGTTTGCCGGCATGGTGAATGACCCCGGCGAGCAGGTCCTTGCCCGTTCCCGTCGGTCCCTCGATCAACACCGTCGTATTGCCCGCGGCAATCACGGGAAGAATGTCGAATATCTTCTGCATTGCGGGGTCTTTGCCCACGATGTCGTAGAACGTGTACCGTTCTTTGATGGCGCTGTTGAGCTGGTACATGAGGGAGAGGTCCAGGATGGTGACCAGGCCTCCGACAATCCTTCCGTCTTCGTGTTTGAGCGCCATGAAATGAGCCCGGACCGGTACGATGCGTCCCTCATGCGTAACCAGGTCTCCTTGTTCGCCGGTGCGGGGCTTTCCATCGGAAATCGTCTTCTTGAGCAGCGGAGCGTCCTTGTATGAATCCTTTTTGAAAAGCATGGAATAGGGGCGGCCGAGTATGTCTTCACGGCGATAACCGGTGAGCATCTCGGCCATACGGTTGAAAAATGTCACATGGCCCCCCCGGTCGACCGTAAGAATCACGATATCGAGGTTATCCAGGATGATCTTCAGCCGCCGGTCTTCATACCGGATACGGTCGATAAGCTCCTTCATCGGGGAATTGTCGTGCAACAGCACGATGCATCCCATCATCCGGTGGTCGGATGTATACAAAGGGGATACGATCGAACTTACATTGGGATTGTCGTGTTGCCGCGGGAGGACTTTCCCGTCCGCTGCAGGCAAAACTTCACCCTCCACCCACTCCCCTAACGAATAGGGGCCGGAGTCAAATTCGCCGCGCAGGGGAGAACCGTCCCCGGAGTTCCCGGACTCCTGAAAACAGCCGGTTCCGCACAGCTCTCTCAGCGGTCCTTCCCGGCAGTCGCTGTCGATGAAGTCGTCTTCCTTACGCCCTGTGATCAGTTGGGCGGATTTGTTGATATACAAAACCTTGCCGGCGCGGGAGACGATAATCACGCCAACGGACAGATGATCGAGAATGGCGCAAAGTTGACTGCAGTGTATGGACGGATCATTCATGGGGAACTTCCGGACGGGCCATTCCTACCGCAGTTTTACCCGGAACGGGAAGCGATATGATGAAAGTAGCCCCGTGGCCTTCCTCCGATATGGCGCGTATGCTTCCGCCAAAGTCCTTGATGATGCTGTAGCTGATCGAAAGGCCGAGTCCGGTTCCTTTACCCACCTGCTTGGTGGTGAAGAAGGGCTCGAATATCTTCGACAACAAGCCCGAAGGAATTCCCGTTCCTGAATCACGTACTTCCAAAACAACATACTTTCCGATGGCTCTCGTTACCAGTTTTATCTGCTTCGCGCCAAGATTATAAGCTTTTCCCGGATATTTTTCCTCGATGGCGTCTCTTGCGTTAATGAGAAGATTGATGAACACCTGCTCCAGGGCCTGCTCGTCCCCCATCACCATCGGAAGGTTTTCATCGAGATCCCATATCACCTCGATCTCCTTCAGCCTGAGTTGCTGACCAAATATCTCGAACGCTTTCCTCAGTACCGAATTGACCTGAATGCCCTTGAGGATCATGTCCGATTTCCGGCCGAACTCCCTCATATGGTTCATGATCTTGGTGGCCCGGTCCACATGGGAGTCGATCTCGCTTGCCAGCGTAAGGAGGATGTCGTCCTCTATCTTCTCTTTCTTTTTAACTTTCTTCATAAAAAAATTACTGGCGGTCTTGATCACGGAAAGCGGTTGGTTGAGTTCATGAGCGACCCCGGTGGCCATCTCGCCCAGAGTGGTCATTTTGGCCAGTTGGACCAGTTGCTGTTCGGCTTCGAGCCGCTTCGTTATATCGCTGGTGGTGATGAGAAGCACCTTCTGTCCCTGGTACTCGGAGGGAGAGACCCTGATCGTGGTGAAAATAATCCGTCCCGACTTGTGAATCTGCCTGGCTTTGTGGATGACACACGATGTCATGATCTTGAACGCATAATCTTCTCTTTCATCCTCGGCGAACAGTTCCAGAAAGGATTTCCCCGTGATTTCATCCTTCCTGTAGTCATATACCGCGCTCACGCTTTCATTGGCATCCAGGACCTTCAGGGATTCCACGTCCAGCACGAAGACCGGGTTCGGTATATTATTGAAAATGGCGTAGTACTTCTTGACGGATTCATCGAGTTCCTTTTCGAGTCGCTTATTGTAGCCCGCCTGCAGGCACAGCTCCATGGCGGCCACGATTTCTCCGTCGGCATCCCTGATCGGAGCCGTTCTTATAATCCAGTGCTGCGCACCGCCCCCGTCCTTATCCGGCAAGGATTCTTCACTGAAGTGCGACTGTCCGTCTTCAAAGGTCCTTTCCACGGGACAATCCGGACACTTCTCATTTCGACCTTTATACGTATGGTAGCAGTAGTCTCCCGGTTTGGGCGCGAACAGCTCTGCGAACTCATTGTTGTATCGCACTATCCTGTAGTTTCTGTCCTGAACCGTTATAGCGCATGGTATAATCTGGAAAAGGCGCTGGTATTCATCGCTTCTGCGCACCAGGTCTTCTATTCTTCTATTGCTGTTGAACAGGACTCTCTTGAATGCATCCTCGATAAGCTCGATCTCATCCTTTTGATCGACGCTTATCGTCGCATGCGGCCGCGTATCGACGGCGGAAAGGATTTCATCCTTGAGTCTCCCGACAGGTTTTCCCAGGAGCACGCCCAAAACCATGTAGATCAGAAGGGATACCGACGCCAGGACCGCTATGGAAATCAGGACGACGCCGGCTTTTATGCCAACCGCGTCGGCGCTCGTGAGGGTATGGACTCCGGTGGAGGAATCGAACTTCAACGCATTCAGGAGGTATGTAGTGCAGGTATAGGCAAGAAATGCCGTAGCCGCTGCAAATATCGCCATTATCACGAGAGAGAGCTTCAGGACCAGGCTGGACCGCATAACTCGAAAGAAGTTCATCATGCCTGTGACCTCCAAGAGCAGGAAGTTTCATTACATGGGCAAACAATAGACGGGAGCCCTTTCTCTTATTCCCCTTTGTTCTCTGAACCTTCGCTATATCCTATGAGGTCGACGAAGCTCCTCCCGCGCAACGGCGCAGTCCCACACCCGCCCCACAACGCAACGGTCACACACTCTCATCGGCCGGCGCATCGCCATCGGATGGAATGCTCTTCTCTATCTTTATAGTGAATCGGGAACCCGCTCCCTCTTTCGATTCCACCGTAATGGACCCGCCGTGCTGCCGGATGATCTGATTGGAAATGAAAAGCCCCAGCCCCGTTCCCTGCTGTCCCTTCGATGAGAAGGACATGGCGAAAAGCTTTTCCATCGTCTCCTTGTCCATGCCCGCGCCGTTATCTTCCACTGTGAACAGAATGGCGTCTTCCGCATCCTTTATTCCGAAAACGATCCTGTGCTCCGGTTTTGCTTTGTCCTGGACGCAGGCATGCATCGCATTTTCAAGAATGTTCAGAAGAGCGGGGTGGACGATGCCGGCGTCTATCTCCACCGTGCGCAACGACTCGTCGAACTCGCCGACGAACTCGATCCCGCAATCCTTCAGCCTCGATCGAAAGACCACGGCGATCTCCTCCGCAAAGCTCAGCGCGGAAACCCCTTCCCATTTCAACTCTCTTCCACGGGCGTAATGCAGGATGTCCAGGACCATCTTCCTGATTCGCTCCACGACAACCTTTACCGTTTCCCATCCGTCCCTGATCTGCTGCTCGTTTTCTTTGGCGAATCCCGAGTTGACGAGATACATTCCTCCATCCAGGCCGGTCAGCAACCCTTTGATGGCGTGGGACGTCGAACCGATGAGAAGCCCCAGCGAGGAGAGGTGGCTCTGCAGTTTCCGCACCTGGGTTACGTTGGTCGACATCTCGATCACCTGCGTAACCTCTCCCGCGTCATCATAAATGGGAGACGTCCAGATGAGCACATTGTAGTGCTCTCCGGTCTTCGAAGTGACAACGCCTTCGGAATAGTGGGACTGTCCGTCTTCGAAAGTTCGCATTACCGGGCAGTCGTAACACGGTTCCGTCCGGTGTTTGCATACCTCGTAGCAGTTGGACCCCACCTTGTCCCCGAAATCTTCCTTGAATCGCCTGTTGATTGCCGTCAGTTTGAAGTTTATGTCATGGACGGACACGTAGCAAGGGACCTGGTCGAACAACTGCTGGTACCTCTCGGCCAGCTTCTGGTGCCTCTGAGTCGCAAGTCTCTCGATTTCGATGAGTCTTTCGGACTTCTCCTCAACGAGCCGTTCGAGGTTCTCCGTATAGTTCTTCAACTGCCTGCGCATGGAGATTCTCTCATGAACCCGCTTGAGCGCCACTTCCAGAGCGTCGCCGCTGATGGGCTTTACAATGAAATCCGCGGCTTCGTACTTGAGGCTCTGTATGGCCAGATCCATATCGCCATGCCCGCTGATGATGATGACTTCCGTGTCGGGATTGCTCTTCTTGATCCTTTTCAGGAGTTCCAATCCCCCCATGCCCGGCATCTTGATGTCGCTCAGCACGATGGCGGGATTGTGTTCGTCAAAAATCTCCAGGGCCTTTTCCCCGTTCTCGGCGGTAAAGATCTCGTAACCCATATCCGAAAGCGTAATTCCCAGTACTTTTCGGATACCTTCTTCATCATCGACCAGCAGCAGCTTCTCTTTCATGAGCCGATATTCTTCCTGATAATGTCTAAAAGCTCGTTTGGTTCAAATGGTTTGCCCAAATAGGCGACGGCTTTCCTTATGGAAAGATGGCGTCCCGAAAGGCCGCTGATCACAATGACCGGCAGGTCCTTGAACTCTTCCTCTTTTGACAGTCTCCGGTAAAACTTCGTTCCCCATTCTTCCGGCATATCGAGGTCGAGCGTGATGAGGTCGGGCTTCTCGGCGCGCGCCCGTTCATAGGCCTGCGCCCCGTCGGCGGCGCTACAGGTTGCATAACCGTTATCTTCGAGAAGAGTCACGATGTATTTGACTATCACCGGATCATCGTCTACCACCATAATTTTCTTGGACATACCGTACCTCCACGTAATTGCCGTTCCCGAGGGGCATCCGTAAACCATGGAAATACGACCATGGATAACGACGCCCGAACTCGCAATCAGTAACGCGTACCCGCGACATTTCGCCTGGAGAGCGATTCTCTCACTTTTTCCGGTGACATTCAGCGCACATCACCGGCCCCGCCTCTTGCTTCATATGGCATCCCTTGCAAAGGAGATGGTACGCATTGGCGAGAGACATGGGATCACCGTTGTTCGATACGTGGCATTCCGAACACTCCCTGCCTTCCGAAGAACTCGTCTCTATCTTCTTGCCGTTGCTGTAATCGTGGTGGCAGACCGCGCAGTCGTCTATCCTCGCTTTCTCGTTATGCCGGTCGTGCTCAAACGCCGCGGGCGGCCGCATCCTGCTCTTGAATCCGCTGTCCTCCACCCTGGTGATGTCCTCCTGGGCGAAAACCGACAGGGACAAAGCGACCATCATTGCGGTCATCACCGCGGCGGCTGCGTAATATACCATGGTTTTCTTCGGCATGGATACACTCCTGTTACTCCTGACCGGGTTTTTTCATAACACGGTAGATAATGTCACCTAGAAACATAATTTGCATGTCTATTTTATAGTGATGCAGAATGTCCTCCAGCCCGCCGTGGCAGTTATGGCAAGGCGCCACGACGACCTTTACGCCCTTTTCCGCAACCGCTTTCAACTGGTCCGCCTTCGCCCGGTTTCCCTCGACGCGCTTCTTTTTAAACGGCGGTCCGCAGTTGATTACTCCACCTCCCGCCGCGCAGCAGTAGTTGTGTTCCCGGTTGGGCTCCATCTCGACGAACGTGCCGCAGGTCCTTCGGACCACGTCCCGGGCCAGTTCATGAAGCCCACGGCCCCTCACCATGTTGCAGGGGTCCTGGAAAGTGACCGGCTGATCGAATTTCTCGGGAATCTCGATCCTGCCCTGTTCCAGCAGTTCGTGATAGAATTCTATCGCGTGGGTCACGGGTATGGGGGGCATCTTCCATCCCAGCCACCGGTTCCCGACATCGTAGACGGAACGGCATGCATGGCCGCATTCCCCCATCACGATCCTCTTCGTCTTGAGCCGCATCGCCGTCTCGAAGTGGACCTTCTTCAAACGGCCCATCATCTCATGATCTCCGGTGAACATGCACATGTCGCTGTTGTCCCACCCGGGCGTCGCCGGCATGGTGTAGTTCACTCCCGCCGTCTCGAAAATAACTGCGGCCTGGAAGATCAACTGCGCCCGGAATTTCGGTTCGGGCGCGATTACCGAATAGAGGATATCCGCACCCTCCTTTTCGAGCGGTATCCGAAGTTCGGGAATCTCCTCGCGGGATTCCTCCTCCTGCCAGTGCAAACTGTCGATCCATTCGTCTTCGCCGACCCACATCTGGTTGTAGGTGGCGGAATGGCTGTGGGCTGTGTCCTGTATGTTCTGAGGCGTCACTCCGAGCTTATGGCAGAGGCGGCGCATCGTCATGATCAGGTATGCGATGTCGATCCCGAAGGGGCAATACATGGAGCAGCGCCGGCACAGGTTGCACTCCGTATAGGCTATCTCCGCGGCATCCCTGATGAACTTGGGACTGACCTTACCCTTCTTCTTCACGATTTCCCACAAAGTCCGCTTGACCTTGCCCGCCGGCGAGTACTCCGGATGGTCGTCGTGCGATACGAAGAAATGGCACGCACTGGAGCACAGGCCGCAGTGGACGCAGGTGTCCAGGTAGGTCTTGAAGCGCGCCCCGGCTTCGGAAGCCAGGACCTTGTTGATGGTTTTTTCTATCTCCGCGGGCGTCAGTCTTTCCATGCCTCTGTCCAATCCCGGGTCCTGGATGACCTTCCCATTCGGCCCGGGAGCGGCGCTTTCGTTTCCACTCATGGATGCTCTCCTTATTCTCTGCTGGCTGCTACCAGTCCTGCGCATGTCGGACGGCCCCGAATTCGGAACCCATATATCCCCTGGTCAACGGGAAGAAGATCATGTGGCTCAGCCGGGTAAACGGAATTGCGGCAAGCATGACTTCCCCGGAAACGATATGGATTATCCCCGTCACCTCGAATCCCGGCCACTGGTGATAGGTCCAGAAACCGGTAACGAAAGGCAGAGCCGCCATCAGCAGGATACCGTAATCGGAGGCCGAAGTGAGGTACCTCACTTCGGGAAGAACGAGTCTTCGCGCAAGGAAAAACACGCACGCGGCGATTACGGTCAGCGTCATAACATCGGCTGCGCCGTCGGGAATATGGAACCAACTGATGTTCCAGGATTCCTTCACCAGGGCGATGTGAGCGAAAAGGAAGATCGGGGTTATCAGCAGGCAAAGGTGGAAGACGAACGCCACGATGGTCATCCACGGATGCTTCCTCATGTTCACGCTTCCGAAAGGCGTTATCCAATGCAAAATGGAGCGGAACGCATAGTAAGCATTCATGTACTCATACACGACGGCATCCCGCTTTCGAGCGAGCATCGCCATCGATACGAACTTGTAGAGACTTCCTCCGATGAACAGGATGAAGGAAACCCACACGAGGGGACCGCTGACGAAATTGTAGATCGAGTGCATGTCACCTCCCTTGATCGTCACTCATGATGATGTTTCTGAAAAACACGCCCTTGTCCCGTCCCGTTCCCACTCCCCGGATCAGGACCTTCGTGCCGTCCGGGCTGAAGATCGGGTCCCATAGGACCTCGAACCAATCCTGCAGAGGCGCCCCGTCCAGGAGGATCGTATAGAGCCCGCCCTTTTCCACTTTCGCGGCGACATGGGCGCCATCGGCGCTGAAGACGGGCGCCCAGGCCATCTCGTACTCTCCGTCCCACACCCTGTCATCGACACAGATGCGCCAGTTTCCCCCATCCTTGCCCACAAAGGCCGCCCGGCTTCCATCCGGGCTGAAAACGAGGTCCGTCGCAAGGTCGCCGAAAGTAGTCGTCCACGGCTCTCCGTCGACCGCGACGGTCCACCGGCCGAACCCGGGAGCGACGATGGCGGCGATCTTCCTGCCGTCGGGACTGTATAGATGATTCCAGAGCTGTACGAAGCCCTTTTTCCAAAGCACCTCGCCGTCACGGGCCAGAAACCAGTTTCCCCCGACTCTGACCGGAGCCGTGACCGACCCGTCCACCGGGTTGAACCGGGGCGCCCACACGGATGTGAACATAGTGCTCCAGGGATTTCCATCCACGGCGATGGTGTAGTCGTAGAGCGTCGTTCTCACGCAGGCGGCGACACGGTCGCCGCCGCGGCTGAAGACCGGGTCCCACGCGTTGACGAATTCCCTCTCCCAGAGTGCGCCGTCGACCGCGACGGAAAAGCACCCCTTCTGGAACCTCGGAACGTCCCGCTCCCTGCTCGCTATCGTCTGAACCACGGCGCATGCTCTTCCGCCGTCGGGGCTCAAAGTGACGTGGCTCATGTAGGGAAACCCGTTCTCCCATGGGAGATCGTTGCCCACCGTCAGGTACCCCTTTTCTCCATCGATGGCGGCGATGAGGATTGTCTCTCCGTTTTGACTGAATTGAGTATTCCACACGAAGTCGAACCGGCTCTCCCACGGTTCGCCGTCCACCGCGACCGTCCATTCGCCTGAATCCGACACGAGAGCGGTCAACCGGTTGTCCGGCCCAAACCGCGGATACCATACTTTATCGAATTGATTGGGCCAGATTTCCCCGTTGACGCATACGCTGAAGGTATCATCCTCGGCCCTCACCACCGCGGCGATACGTTCTCCGTCCGGGGATGCGTACGGCTCCTCTATCCAGCTATAATTCGCTTTCCAGGAATCGAGTTCGGCAATCGGTCTCTTTCCGGATTCCCAGTCCCAGCCTGGTCTTTGATCCATTGGCTATACTCCTCGACCGGATATGTTCGGAATTTCCCGGAGAAACCTGCCGGTCACAGGCTTCCATCTCCTGGAATACCGGGTTGTTCTCAAAAAGACGGAACAGGTCCTTCAATATGGTGTACGGAGACCCGGCGTCAGTCCAGAATCGACTTGATGAGATCGATCAGTTCCCGTGCATCCGGGGGCTTCTCAAAATAGGCTTCCGGAGATGGAATCGATTCTCCCAACCGAATCGCGAGCGTACTCAGGTAGTGGTAAAACGTCTTCTCCGCAATCGCGGACAACATGATGACCGGTATATTCCTTAAATGCGCGTCCATCTTGATCTCGTGGTACATCAGGACTCCGCTTTCCCCCGGCATCATGACATCAAGAATCAAAAGGTCGGGTCCGATGTCCTGGGCCTTCTGCATTCCCTCCTTTCCGTTCCTCGCCAATACCGGATGATACCCGCTGGTCTTGACCAGGGTGGATAGAAATGACCTTGTATCCAATTCGTCATCGACAATGAGAATTTTTTTTTCCTTTGATCTTTCCTTATTCGCCTTACCTGTCATTTTGAGGACCCCGCTGTTCAGCCGTGTTATGGGGCTGATTGCATGACCTGCCACCCGGCAGGCTGAACGTGGACACGGTAGAAGACGGCTCGACATCAGGAGGACCGGGGACGCGCGCATGGGATATGCGTATCCGGACATTCCATGAGCGCGCTTGCCCACGGGCGCGCGTTTCGAACTGCAAGAGGGGAAGTAGCGGGTTTACAATCCACAATTTCTCCTTAGCTTCTCAATAGTTGTGATCGCATAGCCGCGGTCCCGGCATCCGGGCCGGTAATTGCGGACCCGATTTGTTTCAAGCCGCCGGGAAGTGGTCTGCCGTTGCGGCGAATCGGGGCCGACGGGCGGGCAGGTGGCGGCGATCCAGGATCTTCGCTTCAACTCATAATCGTAAGCAATACACATACCACATCTTTTTTTACCTAAAATGTCGCTGATTTACGAAGCCTCCGGATGTCGGAACGCTCGACTGAAACCCCTTGCGCGGAACCGGATTTTCGGATAGTCTGGTAGTGGATTAAACACCACCGCGGTATGCAAGCTTTATGAACATCCACTCGAGCGGGCGATTGATGTTGCAGGACATGCAACACGAGACGGGGATGGTTTTTCTGTCTTTTGGTTGATAATATCAGCGATCTCACCCTGTTGCACTTCACTTGCCCTATTGGGAAAATGTTGCGGATTATCTTTTTCTGTTGCACGATGATGCAATATATGCTCATGCTCGCTTCTGCATCGAGACGCCGGCGGAAGAGGGCAGGGGGAGTATCCCCGCAGAACAACCATCTCCGCCGGGCGCCGGAATACGGGCATCCGGCCTCGCCGTCGGCGCGCCCGGAGGACAAAGAGAAAAAAGGGAGTCGTCTCCATGTCGGGATGGGAGGAATACTGGACCGGATTTGAAGAATACGAAGAAGATGTTTTGAACCTGGGCGACGTTCGGGAAGTTCAGGACTACATAGACCTCTTCATCGTGCTCCGGGAAGCCGAGTGGCAGGGCAGGGGATACGAAAATCCTTCCAGGCTCCGGTACGCGTTCAGCGAATCCTTCATCAATGCGTGGAAGCATGGAAACAGGTGCGACCCGCGCAAAACGATCACGGTCCGATATGGATACGCGGAGAGCTTCGTGGTGTCGATCGTCGATGAAGGAGACGGCTTCGACGTAGACGAAGTGCCCGACCCGAGAGAAGGCGAAAATGTATGGAACCCGTCGGGCAGAGGCGTGATGCTGATCCGCCGTTTTGCCGGTTCGGTTCGCTGGGAGGACAGGGGAAGGTGTGTCGTGATGACTTTCGAAAGAAACTGAGGCCGCTGTCCTGAAGGACGGTAAGATGGAAGTCAATGGCCGGATAGAGTGGAAGAAGCGGTGTTGATTCGAAGTCTCAACGGAACTCTCGGGTAGTCGCCGGCGGACGAAGCCTTTTGTGATTTTCAAAGGGGAACACAAGATGGATCTAAAGTCGGTATCGGACGGGGGGCGTGTCCGAATTGCGGTAAATGGTGACCTCGACGAAGTGGGCGCGAGGCGGCTCGAGGCGCATCTCGGTCAGTTGAAAACCGATTCCGGGCAGGAAGTAGTCCTGGACTTCAGAAACGTCACATACATCGGGAGCGCCGGCGTGGGGGTGTTACTCCTCCTCTACAAGCGACTTGCTCTGAACAAAGGCCGCGTGGTCATCGAAAACACCCCGAAGGAGATATATTCCTTGCTGGCCGACGGGATGAATCTTGGAAGGGTTCTTACCATGACCAGCGCCTGAACCCCGTCCGGCGAATTCGGCCGTCCGGGCCGGTTTCAGGTTTTTTTCGCAATTCCGATAACATGGATGGGTAGAGAGGTTTTTACTGTTCGACTTTTGCGATTGTGTCTCCCGGAACTCAAAAAATGCTTGAATTCCTGCGAATGTGTGTTAGTATACATTGTTAATGCTGAACAGGTTCGATCGGGGTTATTTGGGAAATCGGTCTTTCGCCATCGTGAAGGTGCGGTTTCGGGTAGCTCTAAGTTGCGCACCGGGAAGCAGTAATAGAAAACCATACAGAAAAAGGAAAAAAGGAAAAATGGCGGAAGGACGAGTTAAGTGGTTTAATGACAGTAAGGGCTATGGCTTTATCGAAACCGATAGTGGACATGACGTTTTTGTCCATTTCAGCGCTATTGAAGGCAACGGCTTCAAGTCGTTGGCCGAAGGCGAAAGGGTCAGCTTCGTCGAGGAGCAGGGAAAGAAAGGCCCCCAGGCCGCTAAGGTAAGAAAGCTCTAGTCCTGAGATAACCCCGGAGCTCCGGGATATGGGACAAGACATTGGCCGGAGCGCATTCGCGCTCCGGCTTCTTGTTTTCCACACGCCTCGCCGCTCTCCCCGTTCGATCAAACCCGGCCCGCCCGCGCCGGGGAGCCCGGTTTCACCCGTCATGCCTCTTAAGAGTAGTCCCCATGCGCCCAGAACGGAACGTATTTCCCGGACGAATTCATGGCCTTATCCAGTTCCCGGTATGAAGGCTGGAACTTCGCCACGAACTTCCAGAAATCGGCGGAGTGGTTCATATGGACCGTGTGGCAAAGTTCGTGGACGAATATGTAGGCGACCAGTTCCGGGGGAAGGAACAGGAGCTTGCAGTTGAGGCTGATCGAGCCTCTTCCCGAACAACTGCCCCATCGGCTCTTCTGGCCCCGTATCTGAACCTTCTTGAAGGAGAGTCCCATGTCGGCGGCCACCTTGCCGATCCAGGGGGTGAGATGCCTGTGTCCCATCGCCTTGAGCCATTGGCGCAGCAATCCGTGGCATCTGTCCACGCCGGAAAGGTCGCCGCGAAGCTCGACCACCGACTCCAGTTCCGACCCCTCCCTGTGATAGGTCAGTTCCAAACGCTCACCCCGAACATCGGCGTAGCGGACGGAATACTCCCTGTTCACTGACGTCAGGTGAATGAGAGAGGGCAGGGCGGCCAGGTCGCGCCGTGGATATTCCCGGTTCATCCTTGCGAAGGTCTCGTCGATCCATTCTCTCTTTCGGGCTATGATCTCCGGAATGCTGCCGTGGTTGAATCCCTTGGGAATCACGACCTCGAGACCCAGTCCGGGGATGATCTTCAATGTGACTTTTCTGGCCCTGGCGCTTTCCCGAACGGTGTAGGAAAGAACGGGCGTTTGTTGCTCCATGAGTACCGGAAGCCTCCCTATCTATCATCAGATCCCCAGGGATTCATTGATGAGAACGATCTTTATGCGGCCCTTGGGAAACGACTTCTCCGTGATGGTCCACGAGTTGCAAATCCTGTCGGGACTGCTGCAATCCCGGCAGCGCGACGTACTGGCGCAAGGCGTCTTCTTGTCGAGCCTCATGGCGTTGATCGGAGCCGTGTACTCCTTGATATGGCGCATCGCCGTGTCGAGGTCGGGGAAGACCTTGTTGCGGCCGGCCAGGATAACCACGTTCACGGGCCCGAAAGTGATGGCCCCAACGCGGTTGCCGATCATATCCAGGTTGACCAGTTGGCCTGATTCCGTGAGGGCGTTCGTGCCGGTAATGAAGAGATCGCAGAGGAGGGCGCGTCTTCGGCGCTCCAGGATTTCCTGCTTTGATGCGTTCTTGTCGAAGGTGTCCAGGACTTCGAACCCCGATGCGCTTTTCAGGTGTTCGTGGAGCCCGGAACCGGTGAACGTTGTCGAACCTCCCCAGGAAACCGTCTTCGGCGCGACCTTGGGAATGATCTCGTCGAGAACGATCCGTCCGGCATGCAGGCCGTCCGAAGCGACAAAGACGTCGAAGTTGTTGTCCTCCAGTCTTTTCTTCAATGCTTCCAGCCGTATCTTCCAGTAAACATCAACGGGTTTTTCCATCGTTTGAACCTCCACGATTGGGATCTCGGGACTGCATCGCCGTGGGATCGCGTTCTGAACCGGGGGAGAGTGGGATCGGCTCCCGGCCGCGAGCGCGCTGTCGAACGGAGTACCCGGTTTTCCGGCCGGCACGTCCGGCGGTCGCACCCTCCAACCCCTACGCACAATGTCTGATAAGATATATTATGTAAACTAAAACCTGAAATTCCGCAACCGCGACTTCCTGCGCTGCATCCACGCGAACCCCAACAGCACGAACACGAACGGTATCCCAAAAGTGTTCGCATGGCGCAACAGGTTCTTCACCCCGGGACTCAACGACGAAATCGGCCTGTCCCGCATTCCACGGTTCCTGATGGCGATCATCTCCGGTTCCTGGGCCAGCCAGTCGATCGCGTTGACGGCAAACACCAGGTTCCCGGCATTCGCGTACGTATCCATGACGAGCGATGAATCGCCCACGACCAGGATTCGCGTGGCGACGCTCTCGGGCAATATCCTCGCCGGGTCCTCGATAAACGGCAGTTCCTCCGTCTTCGCTCTCGCGGCGAAATACCCGGGAAACTTACCGTCGGCGGCCACGGCGGCGTTGAACGGCCCCCTGGCTGCATCCGCCGGCGCCGTCTTGGCTTCCGTCGGACTGATGGCGTATTTTCCCGTTTCCCGCCAGCTCTGCTTCGACGTCCGCGCCAATACGGCATACGAAATGTCGGGATTGTCCCGGATGACGTCGAGCGACGACATGAACCGCAACGTGAGCGCCTTCATCTCCTTCGTGAGAACGTGCTTGCGATCGACATCCATGATCCTTGGAAAATAGGGATAATCGACGATATTTCGAGTCCGCACCCCTCCCTGTATGGCTTCCATGGCGATTCGTTCGCACTGCGGGTCGACGATGAGGTCCTTTCCGGGTGCTATCCCATAGAAGCGCAGCAGATCGTAGAGTCCGTGATCCACCTCCCCGGCTTCCGCCAACCGCTGCATATCCGCCTGAACGTTGGTCAGAAAGAAAGCCGCCGTTCCGCCCCTCATGATGAACTGGTCGAGGTAGTAAAGATGTTCATCGCTCCACCTGGACGACGGTCCCGCGACCACCAGGGTCGAGACGTTGTCGGGCGCTCCCTTGGCCGTATTGAAGTCGTGGGTGATCACCTTGTGGTTCTTCTCGAGTTCATGCTTCAGCCTTCTCATCCTGTCCTGAAGCATGGGTTCGCCGTGTCCGGCCGCAAAGGCTATGGTCTTCGGCGCCGCGGTCGTCAGTTTCCTGATCGCGCCGGTCAGTTCGTATTCCAGGTCATCCGTCTGCCGGACCACCGGTATGGTTTCCGTTTTGCCCCCACACGTTACGGCAATCCCCATGAACGCCTGCTTGATGCCCATCCGGTCCCTTCCGTATTCCTGGATCTGAACGGGAGTGACCCTTTTCCCGGCCGCTTCCTGCTTCTTCAATGGATCCGCGCCCGGATCGACGAATTCGTAAACGAGATTCCCTTTCGAATAGGCGGAGTACTCCTCCAGCAGGTCCCGGACGTACGCCGCATTGTGATTGTACGGCGCGGGCGGATCCTTGGTGAAGAAAGCTTCGACCTTCACGCGGTCACCCAATCGCCCGACGATGTTCCTGGTCGCATCGGAGAGGCTGTACTGGCGGTTCGAGGTGAGGTCGATCCGAAACGGCGGCAAGTGGGCCGCAACGACGTTCACCAGTACAAGAATGCCTGTGAAGGCGATCAGAAAAACTCCCGTGGCTGCGCTGCCGGCAAATCCTTTTCGCATGAGCGTTCTCCCCTC
This sequence comes from uncultured Syntrophobacteraceae bacterium, assembly GCA_964407285.1. GTDB lineage: Bacteria > Desulfobacterota > Syntrophobacteria > Syntrophobacterales > Syntrophobacteraceae > CAYOVG01. The sequence continues at coordinate 10,668 of CAYOVG010000022.1, read as the reverse complement.
CTTCCTATCGCCATTCTTCACGTCTGATGACGAACGTTGAAAAGGCCAGGCATGCCGCGATGACGGAAACGTAGTAGATGATGTCGCGCATGTCCGCCACTCCGCGAGCTATGTTCTGAAAATGATGGTCCATGGACAGGTATTCCAGAATGGCGGCTGTCCGGTGCGGAACGAAGACGGCGATCTTGTCGATATTGGAGAAAAGAAAGCATATGGCGAAGCCCGTAATGAAGGCGATGACCTGGTTCGAGGTGAAACTCGTGGCCAGCATCCCGATAGCCGTGAAGGCTGCGCCCATCAGGATCGCCCCCAGGTAGCCGCCGACCACGGGACCCCAATCCAGAGGCCCGATTTGCGATACCGTCACCGCATACGGGACCGTGAGGAGCAGCGCCGTTCCGAGCAGGGCGGAGGCCGCCAGGAATTTGCCGAGAATGATGTCCGAGCAGGACACCGGGAGCGTCAGGAGCAGCGAAAAAGTCCCGGTCTTTCGCTCCTCGGCGATGAGGCGCATGGTGATTGCGGGGGCGAAGAAGATGAACAGACCCGGAATAATCCCGAACAGGGCCCGCATCGTCGTTTGCCCCGCCAGGAACAGCTGCTGGAAAAAAAGCCACCCGGTAATCAGCAGGAATGCCGTGACCACGATGTAGGCGACGGGCGAGTTGAAAAACGAAAGGAATTCCTTCTTGAAGACGGCGCCGATATTACTGAGCTTCATGGAGAACCGCACCCCCGGCTTAATTCATGGTAAGTTTCAGGAAAACGTCTTCAAGGCTCATGTGTTCGGTCCACATTTCGAGCAAGACCCAGTTGTTATCCACCGCCATCCGGAAAAGGTCCGCTCTGATGTCCCTGCCCTTCCCCGCTTCGACGGCGAACTGCCCGTCGCCTTCCGGCCTGACGCTCGTTACGGAGTCGATCGCCTTGATGGCGTCCACCGCCGCCTGGACCTCGACGTCTTGAAGAATGATGTGCACGGTGTCGGCCGCGTGTTCTCCGGCGAGCAGTTCATCCGGAGACCCGTCGGCCACGAGGCTTCCTTCGGAAATGATCATGACGCGGCCGCACGTAGCCTGGACCTCGGAAAGAATGTGAGAACTGAGGATGACGGTCTTCTGCTTTCCTATCTCTTTGATGAGATTCCGGATTTCGACGATCTGGTTCGGGTCGAGGTCCGACGTGGGTTCATCGAGAATGAGAATATCGGGATCGTGGATCAACGCCTGGGCGAGTCCCACGCGTTGCTTGTAGCCGCTCGACAGAGTGCCGATCGACCGCGAGACGACCGGTTCTATGCCGCAACGCCCGGCCACGATCCTGATCTTGTTCATCCTCTCCTTTGCTGGAATGCCCCGGAGCCGACAGATGAAGGTGAGGTATTCCAGCACCGCCATGTCGTCGTACAGCGGAACGTTCTGGGGCATGTACCCTACCCTCCCGCGGATTCCGGTGATGTCTCCCCGCGTATCCATGCCTGCTATCGTGGCCGAACCGGCGCTCGGAGCCAGGTATCCTGTAAGTATCTTGATGGTGGTGCTCTTCCCCGCCCCGTTCGGCCCCAGAAACCCCACGACCTCTCCCTCGTGGATTTCGAAGGAAAGGTCTTTCACCGCTCTTATGGGACCGAACGATTTGGACAGATCGCGTACCCGGATCATCTCTTCCATCCTCCGCATACTGCTTCTTATGTGTGACGACACTGTAACGCCTGAATTCGAACCGTCCGATTGCGCATCGTTCGCGCCGGACCGATGGAATCTATCTCTGAAAACGAATTTCGTAAAGGGGCGAATTCAGAAGAAAGCCCGAGCAAAAGCTCCCCTGGAGTCGATCGATTCGGCGCTTTCCGTCGCCGCCGAGTCGTCATGAGATCGTGAAATGCTGAAAGATCCGGCCGGCGGGGATTTACTATTCGCGGCCACCCTCCTTATAATTAGTATGTCTTCATGCATCGATGGGGCGTCTACCGTCCGTTCCCCATTATGTCGAAGGAAAAAGTCGAAAAATTCCGGTCCCGGGGACGGCCGAAAACCGGTCCGCTCGACCCTCGGATGGAGAATCAGCCGATACAGAAGAAGGATAGCAGGTTTTATGGAAAAGGGGATACACATCGTTCAGGTCTTTCGTGATGAAGCGGACTATCTCGGGAAGCCCGTGAGGGTGCAGGGATGGGTGCGCACGAAAAGGGACTCGAAGGCCGGCATCAGTTTCATAGAGCTGAATGACGGCTCATGCATGAGAAACCTGCAGGTTATCGCCGAACAGAACCATGCGGGGTACGGAGAGACCCTGCGCGATATACATACCGGCTCCAGCATTCTGGTCGAAGGGACGCTTGCGGCGTCGCCCGGAAAGGGGCAGAGCGTGGAGCTGCACGCGGACCGCATTCATGTGTATGGAGGGGCCGACCCCGCCAGGTATCCTCTTCAGAAAAAGAGGCATTCGTTCGAATTCCTCAGGGAAATCGCTCACCTGAGGCCCCGGACCAATACGCTCGGGGCCGTGGGGCGAGTGCGCAGCCGGTTGAGCTATGCCATACATCAGTTCTTCCAGGACCGCGGTTTTTTCTATCTTCATACTCCGGTGATCACTACGAGCGACTGCGAGGGCGCGGGAGAGGTGTTCAGAGTGGCGGCCATTCATACACGGGACGCCCCGGACTCCGGGGGACCCCCCCCTGCCTCGGACGGCGCCGGAGGCGAGGATTTCTTTGGAAAACCCACGTATCTTACCGTGAGCGGGCAACTCCAGGCGGAAATCTACGCACTGGCGCTCGGGAAGGTGTACACCTTCGGGCCCACCTTCCGCGCGGAGAACTCCAATACGAGCAGGCACCTGGCGGAGTTCTGGATGGTCGAACCCGAGATGGCCTTTTACGATCTTGCGGACGACCTGGAGCTTGCGCAGGAGTTCATCAAGTCCATTACGGAGACGGTGCTCGGCGACTGCGCCGAGGACCTGGACTTCTTCACGCGCTTTGTCGAACCGACCTTGAGGGAGACGCTGGAAAACGTGGCGCGACGGCCTTTCGATGTCGTCACATACACGGAAGCGGTCGATCTGCTGAAAAAATCGGGGGAGAACTTCTCCTTCCCCGTCGAGTGGGGAAACGACCTCCAGGCGGAGCACGAACGATACCTGACCGAGAAACTCTTCAAGAAGCCTCTTGCGGTGCTCGATTTCCCGCGGGAGATAAAGCCCTTTTACATGCGAGTGAACGAGGACGGGAAGACGGTCGCCGCAATGGATATCCTGCTGCCGAGGCTCGGCGAGATCGTCGGCGGCTCCCAGAGGGAGGAACGCCTCGATGTGCTCCTGGAGCAAATGAAACTCAAGGGCATCTCCGCGGAAGACTACCGCTGGTACGTGGAGCTTCGGGAGTTCGGCTCGACGCCCCATTCCGGATTCGGCCTCGGGCTGGAAAGGATGGTCCAGTTCGTCACGGGCGTCGCGAACATCCGCGAAGCCATTCCCTTTCCGCGAACCCCCGGGCATGCGCTGTTTTGAGCAAGGTCAGGCAGTCTTTTGTGAGGGAGGATAGATCGCGCGGGGGCGACGTTAAGTCGCGGCATTAACGTTACCTCTGCGAACCCTCACGCCCTCTTCAACATTGCGCAATGGGATAGGTTTTAATGTCTCTTAAGAAACGAACGCAGGCCTTTCCTTTGTTGTCGGATGAAAGAGCAAGGGCCGCATGGCACTCCTTAACCTTTTTCATCAACTGCCTTTTCAGTTCCCCGGAGTCTCTCAGTCCCTTTGATTCCTCTTTGTCGAAGTCGTCCTTGTCCAGGATGGTGACGATGGCGGCGGTGCCGAATTTTGGCTCGAGATTCGCCAGCATTTGGTAAATCTCGCGGTCCGGTTGAGACAATGAATAGATCACGAAAGCACCGCCATATGTGCTGATCTTGAAGTTCTTCTGTCCCTTTTCCCTGATGGATGCATTGAGGGCGTTGAGGCGTTCGACCACTGCTCTCTCCCGATTCTCTCGGTCATCATCCGATTTGCCGGCTGTTTGTTGACCATCGCGCGATGACTCAGACGACTTACCGTCCTTGCATTTCCGAACTTCCGGGTTCCACTTCACCAGGGCCAGGGAGAAGCAGGTATTCTTGCTCTCGGCAAAATCCATGATATCTTCGATAAACCGGCGTTGCAGGAGAACTTTGCAGTATCCCGGGTAATCACGATGGAAGTAAGCCAGCTTTTTCCTGTTGCCGTCCGGCAATCGTTCCTTCCCGAGGGCTCGCTCATAGCCTTCCAGTGATGATATGATCCCGGATTCAGAATCATTCGCTGGAGAATCATTCGATTCACATGGAAGAAATGTATCTATTATTCTTTTGTATTCGTCAAACCTGTTTCCGGCGTCAACGTCATTGTCGTTTACGCAAAACAGCTTACGATTTCTGACTATTGCTCTCTCAAACGCGCGGAAAACCACCGGATCGTAGCTCTCATCTCCCTTTTTCGCCAGAAGCGAGTTCATTCTCAAATCATCGACGGCTATGTACCATGGAAGCTTCTGACGATACGATCTGTCGGAGGTCATGGCATCGTACGAATCGGCCAGAGCGATAATGCGGGTACACGTGCACAATTCACTGCCCTGTATCTTTAAGTAACCTTTTCCGTTGAACTTCTCATGGTGATGCAGAGCCACCTTATCGATGCCCAAGACGCGGTACCGATCTACCTTTGAGAGTATACGGGCACTCTCGCGGACATGGCATTGCATATATGTCCACTCCTGATTCGAGAGTCCCGTATCCCTCTTCAGGAAGTCATCCATTCCTATCTTACCGACGTCATGGAGCAATGCCGCGAGGTAACACTTGTTGACGAACTCGATCTTCGTCATCTTCTGCTCACCGGCCAGGAGCCTGTTCCTGAATCCGCTCCACATCTCCTTTGCTATCGCCCTGGCGTAATCCGCCACGCGGCCCGAATGCCCGCTGGTGTAAGTGTCACGCGCATCGAGGGCCTTCGTAAGCGACTGCAAGGTACTCCGCATATTCCGCTCTTCCAGGCAAGTAATCCGTCGGATAGTCTCAAAGTGGTGTCCGACGGCATGCACCACCTGATCACGGACTTCGTCCTCGTACGCGATTCCGGATCTTCGAAGCACGAAAAGCAGATATTCTTCCGGGAATCTGGTTCCCGGAGCCGGATTGCTTTTCAGAATCACATAGAGGGGCATGGAAAATACATAATGCTGCTCCGACAGGGTAAAGTAGTTCACATCGATAGACCTGATTCCCTTCTCTCTTTTCCAGATCAGGTCTACTTCAGGCCAACCTTCCCATTCCGCCGGCACTTTGACTTCCAGGTCCTTTGCGACACTATCAGCGCCGGCTCTACCCACCCTGACCCAGCCGACCGCCTCGCAAGCCAGTGGGCTCGCACACAGATTGTAAAAAGCAGTAATGAGTTGTTCTATGTTCGGGGATGAAAACACTTTGCCGACATTGATCAAAAGCCGAAAGTGTTTTTCATGTAACCTGAATCGCTTGCGATATAACTGTAATCCGGAATCCAGATCTTGCAGATTTTGGATCACGGCGTCTTCACCTGATCTATAAATTTCTATCGCTCTATCTCTATCCATAGAAAGCCTCGGTTACAATATCTTAAAATAGTATAATGAAGCATTCATTCTATATTAACACAAAAAGAATAATGATCAAGCAAAGCTCAACTTATATTCAATGTCATTTATTATTCTTATAAAATCATCGATGTAGTATGGCTTTCGAAAGCACTTTCTTATAACATTCTCATCTCTAATAAACTGTATATGATCGATGCGTTCGCTGTTCAGTTCATATCGATGTATGCTGATAAAAAGAACTGCACGGATTGGATACTTACTATTCTTCAACTGCCGTAACAGGCTTATAGCGCCGTCTCTGACTTCTTTTCCCACGCTGTCTTCCGAATCCGTCAAAGACACGTTCAGGCATAGGAGGTCATAACAGCTCTTATTGATCATTTCACTTGCACCCTGCAAAAAACCCCACGTATCAACCTGGTGCCCTGCACTCTCAAGATCTTCCTTGATAATATCCTGGTAGATCGGATCATCTTCTAGAAGGAAGATTCTCATGTCAACTCCTTATAATAATCCCTATGGAATGGAATCCCAAAAGCCACAGTTCCATTGTAGAGCGCAAAAGATCCTGGAAGCGAATCGGATATTGCCGTAGAGAAGCGCAGCGAAAATATACGATATACCGTCGATAAAGTCAAAGAATTACGTGGTTTCAGAAATATAAAAAAGAATCAGTCCAAACGCTATACCTGGATCTGGAATGCAAGCTGTGCGGAGAAAACTTCCATCCGCAGCAAATTGCCTGTATACCAGCAGGTTATCCGATTCGAGTTTATGAGGAAGAATCGTCTCCTTCAGGTCCATTTCTCCGAAACCATGCGTTTGTCGCTAGTTGTCGAATTCTGCAATTCATTGCTATCAAGAGGATGGCGCAATCGAATCCGAAGATCGTTTTTCGCGACATTCGAGTTTGCATACGGTCAAGTTTCTCCTTTAATTATTATAGGACAACGTTTATCGTATCGTTGCAGCGGTCAGGAAGCGGAATACCGGACATAATGCCGCCTTTCGCTCTCAACGTGGAAGGGGAAGAGGAATGAGAAAGAAAGAGGTCGTTTGACATGCCGAATCTCGAACACGCCCTGGAAAAGCGCATTCAGAGCCTCTCGATGCGCATCGACAGGCTGGAAAGGGTGAACAGGCGTTTTTCCAACATACGGCTGGCGGCCGTGCTCGTTGGGATTCCGGCGGTTCTCGCGTGCTTCCGGTACGCCGGGAACCTGCCGGGATGGATTGCCCTCGCGGCGGTCGTAACGGGATTTTGCCTGGTGCTTCGCTGTCACGGACGAGTCGAAGCCGGTATTGCCGGGCATCGCGCCCGGGCACGCTGGAAGTCCGCTCAACTCGCCCGCATCAGGCTGGATTGGGAGCGCATTCCCCCGGTTCCACCCATGTCCGTGGATGCCGACCATGCCTTTGGAATCGACCTGGATATTGCGGGAGAACGGTCGCTCCATCGCCTCATGGATTCAACCATAACCTTAGCAGGCAGCAAACGGCTCTTGAACCGCCTGCTGGAAACCGCACACGACCGGGAACTCATTCTCAAAAGACAGGTCCTGGTGAAAGAACTCTCGCTGCGTACTCTTTTCAGGGGCAGGCTCATTTCAAATGCTCTGAACGCAGCCGGAAAACCGGCCTCGAGAGGCTCGTCGAGGGACCTGTACGGAAAGCTGGATGCGCAAAGCCTGCTCCTGTGGACGCAAAAGCGGGGGACCGCTTCCTCCATCGCGACCAAAGCCTTCGTTCCCCTCACTCTGATGGCGACGGCGAACCTGGCGGTCTTCGGTTTGCTGGCGCTCCGGATGATTCCCGTACACTTCGTCAACCTGTACTTCGTCTATATCGCCGTCCTTCTTCTGCTCCAGATCGAAATCAAGAAAGCGTTCCAGGACGCCGTCTCCATGGAAACCACGCTGAACAGGCTTCTTCCCGTCTTCGGGCGCCTGGAGTCGTTCGGATATGCTGGGGCGCCGAACTTGAGGAGTCTCTGTGAGCCCTTTCTGAACGCGGAAAACCGCCCGTCGGCTCAACTCAGGCGCATTTCCCGAATCGTATCGGGTATAAGCGTGAGGTCCAATCCCATCGTATGGCTCATTGTGAACAGCGTTTTTCCCTGGGACATCTACTTCGCCCGACGGCTCGAACAGAGCAAGGACGCCCTCTCCACCCTTCTGCCCGCCTGGCTGGATGTCCTGAACGAGATCGAGGTGCTGAATTCACTGGCCGAATTTGCCTTTCTCAACCCGGACTATTGCTATCCCGAGCTGAATTCCACTCATATCCGGGAAAGGGAATCGGCATCCCCACCCGGCCGCCCCTCGCAATCCCTTTCGCATGACCAGACCGCGGAACGTACGGCCGCATCCATGCCGTTCCATGCCGAAAACCTCGGCCATCCTCTGATCCCGCGCCGCAAACGAGTATGCAACGATTTTTCCTTCGATGCCGACAGCCGCATCGCGCTCATTACCGGCTCCAACATGGCGGGAAAGAGCAGCTTTCTACGGACCATCGGCGTCAACTTGTGCCTTGCCTATGCCGGGGCTCCCGCGGCCGCGACGAACCTTCGGACATCTGTGTGCCGGGTTCATGCCTGCATGCGCGTCGACGATTCTCTGACCGACGGTTTCTCCTTCTTCTACGCAGAGGTGAGGAGGCTCAAGATGGTGCTCACGGCCGTGGAGGACGATGCCGCCCGACTTCCGGTGCTATTCCTTCTCGATGAGATATTCCGCGGCACGAACAATCGCGAACGCTTCATAGGCAGTCGAGCCTACATCCTCGCGCTCGCGGAACACGCAACCTTCGGAGCCATCGCCACTCACGACCTGGAACTGGTCAGGCTGGCCGAAGAAGCGCCGTCGATAGCCAACTACCATTTCAGAGAGGAAGTAAAAGACGGCCGGATGATCTTCGACTATCAGCTTCGTCCCGGCCCCTGTCCCACAACCAACGCGCTGAAGATCATGGCCATGGTGGGCTTGCCCGTTGCGTTCGCATGAAGCGCATATCCTTTGAAAAGCGGTAGATTTCCTTCACCGGAGACGAATTCTCGATGAAAAAGCCTTATAATTACCTTCTCTTTGTTGTGCTGGTCGCGGGGTCCTTTTTGTCGGGTTACTGGGACAGCCGCCGTTTGTCGTCCGTGGATGAAAGCTCATCCAAACGACGAGTATTGTATTACGTAGACCCCATGAATCCGTCCAATACTTACAACAGGCCGGGTCGCGCCCCCTGCGGGATGAAGCTGGAACCCGTCTACGCGGACGAAGAGACCGCCGCCCCCGCCGCCCCCCCTGCGGATGAAGACGCCTCGAACCGATGCGTATTGCACTACGTGGACCCCATGAATCCGAACCACACTTCCGCCAAACCGGGTCTGGCCCCTTCCGGAATGAAGTTCGAACCCGTCTTCGCGGACGAAAAAGCCACCGGGCCACCGCCATCCTAAATACTCGAGATTGCAGTCTTCCAACCATTCTCCCAGGCATACGGTCCTCCCTTTCCACCGCTCGCCCGAGCGCTCTTTTTGGGGATTGTCGATCATGCCCGCCGTGGGATACATTTAGAGGTGCCGCCTTGCGCCCTCTGCAACCGATCGAGGCGCCAATCCCGCACGAGCAAAATTGAACTGTCAAGCAAATCAGATCGTCCTGCTGGAGAATGATAATGAGCATGGAAAGAATCCCCTCTGCCGGGAGTGATTCCGGGCAGCGCCCCGTCATACGGCTGAGGGGAGTCCGTCAACATAATTTGAAGAACCTCGATCTGGACCTGCCCCTGTTTCAACTGGTGGCCATCAGCGGAGTGAGCGGGTCCGGAAAGTCCAGCCTGGCGCTGCACACTCTCTATGCCGAGGGGCAGCGCCGCTACGTGGAAACCTTCTCGCCTTACGCGCGCCAGTTCCTGGAACGAATGGACCCGCCCCTTGCCGATTCCATCGAGGGGATTCCACCCGCTATCGCCATCGAATCGGGCGTCGTCGTTCGAAGCTCCCGCTCCACGGTGGGCACCATCACCGAAATAAACGATCACTTGAAGATCCTCTACGCGCGTCTTGCCGTCCCTCATTGCCCGCAGTGCGGCAACAGGATCGATCAGGACGCTCCCGAAAGCGTGCACGCGAAGTTGACCGCCGGTCTTTCCCCCGACAGCCGTGTGCTCATCACCTTCCCCTTCACTCCCGATCCGTCTCGGGAGTGGGCGGCTCACCTGGTCTCCCAGGGGTTTCTTCGGATCTTCACGGGCGGAAAGGTCGTTGACCTGGAACCCTTCACTTCCGATCCCCGAGCCGCGGAGCTTCCAGCCGAAACCCGCGCACAGGGCAAAACCCGCCTGCCGGGCGACGGACGCCGAGCAGGCGGCGAAAGCCGCGAACTCCTCGTGGTCGTGGACCGCATCCCGTGGGGAAAGACGCCGCCCGAGCGGATCATCGATTCCCTGAGCACCGCGTTCCGCATGGGGGGCGGGAGGCTGGCGGTCGTCACGCTTCCCGACGGCATTCAGTGGTTCAGCACCGACCTCGGGTGCCCGTCCTGCGGAGTCACGGTGCCGCCTCCCACGCCGAACCTCTTCTCCTTCAACAGCCCTCTCGGGGCGTGTCCGGAGTGCCGCGGGTTCGGCCGCGGCATCGACGTTGACATGGACCTGGTTATTCCCGACCGGCGGCTCTCGCTCCGCCGGGAGGCCATCCGGCCATGGTCCATGGACCGGGAGGAGTACGGCGATCTCATGAAGTTTTGCGAGCGGGAGGGAATCCCCGTCGATGCGCCGTTCGAAGAGCTCTCCCCCGACGCGCGGCAGAAGATCATCGACGGCGCTCCATCCTTCTACGGCGTCCGGGGCTTCTTCAAGTGGCTCGAAACCAAGACATACAAGATGCACGTGCGGGTGTTCCTCTCCCGTTACCGGGCTTACGTTCCCTGCAAATCGTGCGGGGGCGGCCGGTTTCGGCCCGCCACGCTCAACTACCGGCTGCGCGGCGTCACCATCGATGTCCTCAACGGCTGGTCCATCGAGAAATGCCTGACGTTCTTCGACGAATCCTGGCC
>CAYOVG010000021.1:0-36951 GCA_964407285.1 uncultured Syntrophobacteraceae bacterium | reverse complement strand
TCATACATGTCAATACATTGTGACCTCGTTTATGCAGCCAGTCCCAGACACTACCGGATTCTCGTGGTACCCTAAAAATTACCATATGCTCCCCATCCAATTCTCATGTTGGTCGCAGATCTTGACCAGGCTATTATGCATTTCCAGCGTATCTTTCATCCTCCTTCTCCTTGATGCTCACTATTAAGGAGAATGGTAACGTGTTTATACGTATAACGACAACATTTTGGTTTTTATCAGTCAATTAGCGCCGAATGGGAAAGATGAATATAATTGGGCTGTAAGAATATTTGTCGTTGATCATGCAGTTTTGCCTTCACAGACTTTCCTGTCTATGATATATGAAAATGTCTCAAGATAGGGCAGAAGGCCAGAGGTGGCTAACCGGCACCTTCTTTGCGATATCTCAGAAGTTTCGATATTTATTTAGCCTAGAGTGAGCACCCAGAAGAAGGCCGCGTCGCTGATATAGACTAATACCTTTTGTTTTTCGAATATCGTACAAATTGAGATCTAATCAGAAAGGTCTAGTAGATGGAACGTAATAGCCTCAAATCCGAATCGCGCATAATCGAAGCATTGGATGTACTTGCAAGCGAGTTTTCTCTGGAACTTACTAAACCTAATCGCCAGCATAATAATGGAGAAGGTCGCAAAGGAGTGACACGATTAGCATATTCTTGTGACGAGACACGTGCATTTCAATGGGCTCGGATAAGGCTTGAAGAATTAGGTTTTAAGTGTCAGGAAGATGCGGCTTTGAATTTACATGCCACATGGAAAGATAACAGTTCATCGAAACGTCTCTTGTTTGGTAGCCATATTGACTCAGTCAGGAATGCCGGTAAATTTGATGGGACAGTAGGGCTCATAGCCTTTTTAGAGGCATTCACTCTCATGAGAGAGGATGGCCTTACCCCACGTATACCGGTCGATTTTACGCTTTTTAGAGCCGAGGAATCCACGATTTTTAATCGGGCATTACTTGGCAGCGGGTTGGCAACCGGTGCATATTGCATAAGCGATTTGGGGAAACTGGCTTTTAAAATGGATCCACAGAATGATGATCAAGTCGCCGAGGACTATGTAAAGCGCCTTGGATTAAAATATGAAAAGGGATCTATGACCCTTTATCAAATACTGTCAAGACATAGCCCAACTTTTGATACGAAAATAGATAAAGGATGCTGGCTTTTTCCATTTCCACCGACAAGGTATAAAGGCTATTTTGAGGTACACATTGAACAAGGTAACATCCTATTTCATAAGAATATTGAAATAGGCATCGTTGACAGTTTTAGAGCTCCTCTCAGAAGAGAATATGTGGTGAAGGGAAGGACGGACCACTCGGGGGCCACACCAATGACGGAAGGAGCACGGCATGACGCTCTATGCGCTGCAGCGGAGTGTATCCTTGTTATAGAGCGAATATGTACCGAGGCTGCCAATGCTTGTACCGACATAGTGGGAACTGTTGGATGGATCGACGTTCCCAACAAGAGCATTAACCGGGTTCCAGGAGAATGTAGGTTTCGCTTGGACCTCCGGAGCAATCACTTAAACTCGCGTGATCAGGTAATTGCACAAATCCAGAAATCGATAGACACAATAGCGACTAACCGTGATATCACCATCGAATTTGACGAATTGGAAGTCTCCAATCCCATACTTCTCGAATCTGAGGCCTGCAAAGAGTTGGCCAAACTTGCAGAGAACGCTGCCAATCGGCTGAATCTAACTCACATGCCTATGGCAAGCGGTGCCGGACACGATGCAATGAGTCTTGCGCGTAGTGGGGTCGCTACTTGCATGCTCTTCATTCCATGCGAGGAGGGTATCAGCCATTCTCCAGAAGAGAATGCCGAGCCATCAAGCATTCGCAAGGCTGCCGAGTTGATTGTGGAGCTCGTGTGTTCCTGCGTGCATTGATACTTTCCTTTTTCAAAAGGATTACCAAATGAGTTCCTCAAACTTTGATTTTAATAGTGATTTCGCTGATGTCGACGGTGAAGATTACGTTAAGTCGTTGGCAGGCCTTTTGGAAGCGTTAAAGCAGGAGCGTGAAAAAAATAATCGTATTTCATTGGCTGATCAGGTGCAACTACAACCTGACCATGGCCCCAAGCACGTCCAAAGAGTTCTTCAGAATTTACATTTCATAATATTGTCACACCCCTTGGAGCATAAAGCACTTAGCGAGCAAGAAAGATTTGTCCTATTTGCCGCAGCCATACTCCATGACATATCCTTGACACTGCCGCTGAAGTTAGAACCTGAGGTGTTGAATGTTGCACGCTCCTTTTATTCTATCGATTTTAAACATATAACTGCACCCGGTGACCTTAATTTAAATAAGAGTGAGCAGTATGAATTAAGAACGCATCATCACAAGGTTAGTGCTGCATGGATAGTATGTCTGACAGATCAATCAAGAAGACTCAACGAAAGGTATGAATTCAGTCGGCCGCTTCAGCAAGAAAAAGTTCGACCTCTTATTCATGCTATTTCTCATGTTATAGCATATCATGACCAAATGAGCGTTCCCAGTGACAATCCTGTAGATCGAAACATTCGAACGAAGTTGCTGTTCAAACTGCTTCATGCCGCTGATAACCTTGATTCTTCACGGGGTCGTATCGATACCGAATCTGTCTCACGCCTCAAAATGCTCCCAATTGAAGAGAAAGTTGGATGGTGGTACCGCGTCTGTACGTCTATACACAAAGATGATGGTCAGATAAGACTCTCTGTCAGATGCCATCCAAGTAATGCTGTTGCAATGGACAGACTGTGTAGTAATATTCACCGATATTTTAAGGATAAACTTGAACCACTACTCAATTTTCTATTCAAAGCTGGCTTCAAACTTAAACTTGACCCCGATCCGCCTGAAGTCACCGCTGACACGGCGCAATACATAATCCCAGAAGACATTGTTGACTACCTACTTGCTAAAGACGGGTACAATCTAGAATGTCAACTAGTTCGTCTATGGGCTTCGGCACATTTTTTGTTCGAAGATCGGGAGCAGCCAATAAGTCCTGAAGGCTCAATGATATGTACTTATGAGTTAACTCCGGGCGCTTACCAATGCATTGCGGTCATTGAACGGCCCACCAGTGAAAAGATTGCTGAAGTCCTTCAATCCCTTAGAGGAGAAGAGTACACTCTCATCAGGTTGGTATATCCTTGCAGAGATGCTCCGGCCCATGATCGGAATATCTTAAATGGCAAAGAGATAATTTCATACTTTCTTAATCAGTGCAGTTGCTCCTACTCAACGTCTGAAGGACTGAAGTATGACCCATTTTTGCACTACCTTAACACAATATCGCCTATAATCTCTAATCTGTCTGATAAATCATGTCGCGAGCTTTTCTCTTTAAGTGCAGTTCAGGCTAAGTTAACTGAGTTTTCGTCATGCTTGACATATCATGACTACATAATCCATGCACGCATTCTTTCATCGGTCATCAAGACTCCACTTGGAACATATACTAAGGGATCACGAAACCAGATCGTTCGCTCTTTGGTTGATAAGTCCGTTAGTGTCATCATGGAGCTTAGCTCTAGTCCTATTGAGTTGCTTGTCTCTGGAGGGTTGGAACTGTATGTTATGTTCGATATGATGGTGTTCCTTTCACTCTCCAATCTATTAAAACCTGATGATCCATCTGAAATTCGTGAGCATTTGGTAAGCTGTGCTATGTCCATTTTCAAATCTGCAGACAATCCTCTTGTTAAGGCTGAGGCACTACGACTATGGCGTATATTATATGATCCATATATATTCCGTTCACATAAAGCGCAGTTGGATGTCCTTATTAGTACGCCTGAGCAGATCGATTCCACAAATTCGTTTACACTTGATTGCACATTCGAGGCATTGCTTTTATACCTTAAATCCCATGTTATAACTGAGCCCTCCATAACATCTGTGTCTGTCCGAATTGAACAAATTTCTAAAGAGTGCATCCTATCGGGCTATTGTCTGTATAGCCTAATCAGCCAAGGTGGCCCACGCTTGTGGCATAAGCTCAGGCCTCTTTTGGTTTGCAATGACGGAGCCGATAACTCGCCGCCATATACAGACTTTTCCGTGTGCAGAAGGGCGATCTCCTGTATTGGCTCTTTCGGAAACAGTCGGGACGATATTGAGCAGTTATACAAACACGGTTTTTTTTCCATAAATGGCAGTATGGCGTCTCTGCACAACGGTCACATGCCACACATTGGGCGGCTAGTTAGGTCTGCCTTTTATGCACTTATAGAACATACTGCCACCCACTGGTGCACCTTGAACTGGCAGCCGGAATGGATAGCCGCATCAATTTCACTTGAGGCATTGTTCATTAAGGATGAGAAATATTCCTCCGGTCAAATTTACGGGAATATTTATGAGGGCAACGATTTATGTCCAGATTACATAGAAGACTTCCAACCCCGGAGAGACTCCTCCTGTTCACATCATGCTGAGAGCGAACCGTTTGCAGAAAGAAATCATCGCTCGGTTCTCGGGTATGAGGATGATATTTCCAACTTGTTTGACGATAGAACGAAGTCCTTGTCTATATATACAGACAGTTACCGTGAGATTCTTAAAAAGTATCGTTCCGATTCTATGGATAATATGACATTTGAAGACCAATTGCGAATCTGCAGGACAGCAGGGGCAATTCTTAATACTATAAGTGATTACTACTTTATTCACAAGAGCTTTGAAGCCAACAACTACGATCTAAAAGTCAATCTTAAAGCCCTTAATAGGGAATTAAAGCAGATAAACAACCCGCCTGAAGGGAGCAAGCATACTATTCCTCCTGACCTCGACTCATTGTGGTTTGAACTGGATACTGTGAAAACCCTTAGAAGCGCTGTTGATTTTCATGTAAGTAGATTTCCGGGCGATCTCATTGAGCTTAGCCGATTTGCATTCCGAAGATGGCATGATAAGGAATGGTTAGGAGATTGCGATAAACCATCGTTTGCAGAATGGTCTCAGCCCAGCGCACCTCATGCGACGTCACATGTCGTAAATTCTAACAAAAGCATTTGCAGGTATATATACTCTCAAGACCTTCTTCATATTTCCCAAAAAGAATGCTCTATTAATTTTCTCGATGTCGGGGCAGGAATTGGCAATACGACTGAGGCGATTCTCCGGTATTGTTATCCTGCGCACAATAAATCTGTAACGGCCATTGAATTGACAAGTCAGTTTTATGACGACTATTCGAGACGTGTATTCACATATCTCTCCGGTGAGTACATGTTTAACAATTCGTCTTCTATCCCTCCCCAATTGGACATCCGATTTTACGCATCGGATGTTTATGAATTTATTAGGACATTGCATTCAGATGGTAAAGTACTTGGCTGTAGTTATGAAGATAAGAGGTTTGGGAACTGGTGGTTTGAGTTCTGTAACGCTAGGCACATCAGTCATCCGGAAGCATTTTGTGAGTATATGTGTTCTATCGCAAATCGTTCCTTAGATTCCTTAGTTCTATTGGGTGACTATGGTTATATTCAAAAACGTTGTAAGGAAACGTTCGATAGGATTTTTAGTGCATTTTACATATCTCGCCATGGCAGTGATGTGCCAGTTTTCGATAGTTCTGACGACAACTCAAGATTTGATGTAATTATTGCTAATTATGTTTTTCATCACTTGCCTAAGAAATATCGACTTCTAATGTATGAATGGCTACTGGACTTAAGCAGTCCAGGTGCAGTTCTGGCTATATCTGATCCTTATGAAGGGACATCGGATGTCAATCGCAGTGCGATAAACTTTCTAGATGAAGGCGTTTTTAGCAGCTTTTATAGTACTGAGCAGTGTATTAAAGAGGTGCAAGGGGTAAAGTCGAAGGGGTTCCAATGGAGGAGTATGCCCGGCCCTGAAATGACTGAACCTGGCAGGGTCCCGGTTGGCTTTATAGTGATTTTTAAGAAATATTTTAGTTAGATTAGAGAATTGTTAAAGTACATTACTAGTGGCAAGTTCGAACTTCGTTCAGAGCAGCCAAACACGTAAGTCTACGCAGGCATTAGTCGCAGAGGCAGCATTCGATCATTAACATTCTATAATGAGATGAGTTTACAAATGATAAATAATCAACTATTCGAAGAACTCTTTCCCGATATTGACATCATACGAACAATAGCGATTACAGATCTTAAGCAGTTAATAGCCGCATTTGACCAGCTTACTGACTGTTCGACCCTGGAAAAAGTCCCAGCTGATATAATAAGAATGAATCCATCTGGAGGATATCAGGATGTCCATGTAAGAGCTATAATTAGCCTAGCTCAACGCATGTTTGCGCTTGCCAGAAAGAATAGCATTTCACGGCAAAATGTTGCTATGCAATTAGGTAATTATTATTCCAGACTTAACTTATCCGAGTTATCACTGACCGATCAATCTAAGGAGATAATTAATAAATTGCTTCTCGTATGCGGGCCATCTATTAACCTTTCGAGAATTGCTAAACCATACGGACTTTATGAAGAACTTTCCATGAAATTTAAACGTGCAAAGATTATGACTGACATAAGACCTGTGTTCGGAGAGACAGAAGAAACTATGCACCTCGTAATAGACTCGCTCATTTTTCATACACTTCAAATATCATACCAAATAGGCGATGAGATCAAAGAATTCCAGGTACATCTGACCGACACTGGTCTAAATGAATTACAAGGTGAAATCGCTAGAGCGAAGCTTAAAGAGATCGACCTTGAACAAAGAGAAAGAAGTACTGGTACGAATGTCATAAGGATGTAGAGTTGTAAAGCTTAAATAGGGTTCACGGGTGTATTGCGCCGCCAGGGGCTCGTTTTTGACCTTTTCGATACCATTGAACTGGGTCAACTGGCTTTTTGCCTATGATCGAGTAGGGTGCGGCTGGGCTGATGAAGATCATGATGCAAGCAGAGCATCGATTTCATTGCATTTGTGTTCCGCGCTCTTGTCCGACGAAAGGATCTTTCTTTACCGTGAAAATGGATCGGCGCCCTCGGGACAAACCTCCCCTGTCCCCCCGTGGAAGGGAGTTGCCCTGGAAAGCAGCTATATGAATACAATGGCCTCAAGGTCAGAGAGTGATGGGAGTCTTCTTCGGAAGATATCCATGTCGGCGCTAGGCTCCGATCCATCGTGAAGCATTGCGCTTGACCATGAGGGCCTCATAATCGACACTGGGGTCTGTGTAAGGCTCCTTTCTCGACAAAAGAATGTATACGATTTCAAGAATCCTGTGGCCGACAGCCACAATAGCACGCTTGTGCCCCCGACGGATCACAAGCCCCTGGTAGAGTCCTTTGAACCGACTGTCGGTCTTGCGGGCGGCGTTGGCCACCTCGCACAGAATCGCTCGGACATACCGGTTGCCCTTGCGGCTTCGGCCGCTTTTTCGCTTTCCGGCGCTCTCATTGTTTCCCGGACACATCGCCGCCCAGGAACAGAGTCGCTCCCGGCTTCCAAACCGGCTCATGTCCACGCCGATTTCAACGAGCAAAACATCGCGGCGCTCACCTGGTCGATTCCCGGAATGGTCTGAAGCAGACGCCACTCCTCTCGATACGGCTCCATGGCCGCAAAGACCTGGCGATCGATTTGTTCCATCTCGTGTTGGAGGCCCTCGATATGCCTCAATATGGTTTCGAGAACGAATCGATGCCGGTCACTGATCCTGCCGTCCAGGGAGAGCGCAAGATCTTCCATCTTCCTCTTGAGCCTTCCCCGGGCAAGTCCCGCAATCTCTTTCGGAGAACTTTTCCCCGAAAGTAGGGCTCGCACCATCTCGCGAGCCGAAACACCGTCGATGTCACTCACCACGGCGCCCAACCGAATACCACTGTCGTCCAGAACCTTGTGCAACCGGTTTTTCTCCCCCGAATGAATCCCGCAAAGCTTCTTGCGGTAGCGGGTGAGCAGGCGAAGCTCGCGAATATCCCGAGGCGGGACGAAGCTCGGCCTGAGGAGCCCGCACCTCGCCAGATCAGCCAACCACTCGCTGTCCAAAATATCGGTTTTGCGTCCGGGGACATCTTTCACGTGGCGCGCATTCACCACCATGGCCTCGATCTGCTCGTCTTCCAATGCCTCAAAAACTGCTTTCCAGTAGACTCCCGTGCTCTCCATCACGGCAAGCTCGACTTCAGCCTCTTTTAACCAACGAGCCATTTCCTTGAGAGAATGGCGAAAAGCCGAAAACTCTCGAACCGTCTTTTCCTCACGCCCATCCTCCGTGGTCTTGAGAAGCGTAACCACGACCAGCGACCGGTGAACAGCCAGGCCCGCACAACAGCGGATCAAGGTCTGAATCATTTCTCTCACCCCCCTCCCGTAATAAGGTGTCCGGCAGCACAGTCACGGGAAGGTCTTCCGGGTGGCCTTGCATCACCCTTGCGGGCCGGCAGGTCTTTTTACCGTGCGTCCTCTCTCCTCACGGAGACGGAACAGTCGGGGGTACGTGCCGAAAAACCCAGGTCATGTTAGCTTGCGGGGTTCCTTTCACCTGCAAAATCAAACTCGACCTGTTCCCATCACTGCACGGAGATACACTTTACTCCTTCTCGAATCCATTTTCATCCTCGGGGGTGAACTGAAATCATTCATGGTGTGTTAGCTTCAGATATCTTCTCACTTTGGAGAGAGCGCGGAAATCATGAGGGGGGAAGATCGGACATCATCCAGCCGGAATCATGGTTTTGCAGTATTGCCTGAGAAGGAGGATTGTCATCTGGTTGGGATGAGCGGTTTGGACGGGTTGAGGGGAAAAACGGCAAAGCTGTGCGTTAACCAGGCAAGACGGCATTGCGGAGGCGGAGGACTTGAGATGAATGGCCGGCACTGAGACCGGCCATCATGGAGGGATTTCCGACAAGGTCTTCTTGTAGTTCCAGGGCATCCACCGGCTGGGGTCGGCTGCGAGCCTATCGGCATTTCGCAAAAGTACCGTCAGGTACTCAAAGGCATGGACCTTCATGAGACTACAGGTGTGAATGAAGCTCATGAAAAGATCCCCGTCCTTAATGCTCCCTCTCGGTGCGGTAGAACAGGGAGTTCCTGCGATGGCGGATGATCATCTTAAGAGCCCTTTCCACTGTGTTGGTATCAAGAGGGGCCTTAGGAACCGTCAGGAAACGGGTGAGCCTATCCCATCGCTTCAACATGTAGTTGAAGGCTTTTCCCATTCCTGTTCCTGAGTCGGGCTCAACCAGTTTGTCACGCAGATGGGTCCGGCTTCGGTGCCCCGGCATTTCCCATCTTGCGAAGCACTTCCACGAGGTCCGCGAAACTGCTTCTTTTATCGGTCAGGAAGCGGGGCCTCAAAGTGTGTCCCAGAGATACGGTTTCATACTCACTGTCGGGGAGGATGAGGAGGACGCGCAGAGTATGCAGGAGTTCTCTTATCGATAAAACATCCGATAGATCTTTCCTGTTCGGCGCCATGATGACGCCGACTCGCGGACGCTCCTCCGGATAGCGAAGCTTCCCTGTCAGTTCCCGGATCGTCCGGCATATCTCGGATCGCTTCTCCAGCCTCAGTTCTTCAATTACCTGGAAAAGCTTCCTGGAAAGCGGGGACCCGTTGCCGACGGGAATGTAGAACAGCACTCTGTCACGTTGAAAAGTCGTATCGCCGGCGTTTGACCCCATCGATGGCTCCGTTCGTTCTATCGTGCTTCTGAAGGTGAGGCTCCGTCCGGTTTGCTTCCGTCCGGGCGCGCTCATGGGAATTCTTCCTCAATATCGCTCGAACTCCTCGTCACCGGCTCCGTCCCTCGCATCTCTTCCCAGGTTGATGGCGAGGCTTCCGGCTTTGCCGGAACTCTCCAGTCCGGACAGGGCGTAATCGACGTCATTGCCCGCTCGGGGTCTTTCGAGCGCCCTCGCGCCTCCGGAGGAGATCCGCGCGCCCCTGGCTTTGTTCCCGTTCCTGTCCCGCGCTTTGGTCGCATCGGCTCCCTGTTCGCGGTCCCGGCGTCCGCCGTTCATGCTCGATTTCCCCGCCGGGACGCCGTTCCCGTTGCCGAGTTGGAAGAATTCGATCGTGTTCTGGAGTTGGAAGGCCTGGGTCTGCAATTCCTCGGACGTGGAAGCCATCTCCTCGGACGCCGAGGCGTTCTGTTGGATCACCATGTCCAGTTGCTGGAGCGCTTTGTTGATCTGGTCCGCGCCCGCGTTCTGTTCATTGCAGGCGGCGCTGATCTCCTGCACCAGGTCGGCCGTTTTCTGGATATCGGGGACTATTCTCTGGAGCATGGCCCCGGCGTTTTCAGCGATATCGACGCTCGACACGGAGAGCTTGCCGATTTCGGCGGCCGCTCCCTGGCTGCGCTCGGCGAGCTTTCGCACCTCGGAGGCCACCACGGCGAACCCTCTCCCGTGCTCTCCGGCGCGCGCCGCCTCGATGGCCGCATTGAGCGCCAGGAGGTCCGTCTGTCGCGCAATCTCCTGGATGATGGTGATCTTGCCGGCTATCTCCTTCATGGCGTTCACGGTCTCGGCCACGGACTTCCCGCCCTGTTTGGCGTCCTCCGCGGATTTGACCGCGATCTTCTCGGTCTGAAGAGCGTTGTCGGCATTTTGCCGTATGTTGGACCCCATCTGTTCCATGGACGACGATACTTCCTCGGCCGCCGCCGCCTGCTCGGTGGACCCCTGGGACAACTGTTCGGCGGTTGCGCTCAACTGCTCGCTGCCGACCGCCACATTGCCGGCCGCCGCCCGGACCTCGCCCACTACCTCGCGAAGCCTTCCCACCGTATTCTTCATGGCCTCGAGCAACTGCCCGGTCTCATCCTTGCTCTTCACTTCGATCTGCATGTCGAGCCGGCCTTCCGCAAGCAAGTTCGATATCCTGACGCATTCGTCGATCGGCCTGGCGATCATGCGGGAAATGAAGACCCCAAGCCCCATGCCCAGCAAGATACCCAGGAAAATCGCCGTGAGCATGAAAATACGGCTTCCCGAATACACCACGTCGCTGTCCTCGTAGGCCGTTTTTCCGTTTTCTTCTTTCATCCTGGAGAGTTCGGTAAGAAGCTCGTCTACGATGTCGATCTTCTCCCTTCCCGTCGTCTGGGCCAGCACCGTGGATTCCCTTTGCGTGTCGAGTTCCTCTTTTCCCGCAAGCGCGACTACCTTCTTGTTGATCTCACGGTACTCCTCCCAGGCCTTTTCGAGCCGTGCGAGGGTTTCTCTTCCTTTATCCGTATAGAACAGCGGTTTCGCCTTCCCTAGCTGCTCTTTCAGCATCTGCTCGTATTGTTCCATCCGTTTCGCCTGCTTTTCCCGTTCGGCCACGGACGACGCCTGCAAATAGTACAGCTCCGCTCGCGCAAAATAGATGAGATTGATGTTGGCTTCCTTGATATGGGAAATTCCAAGCGTTTCCTTCCGGTATAGATTGTTGAGCATCTCGTTGATCTTGCCCATATTTCTAATTCCGATGTACCCTACGACTCCGGTGATGACGCTCAGGACCAGGAAAGAGATGATGAGCTTTTTCGCTATCTTCAGATCGTAGAACCATTTCATGGTTTTCTCCTTTTGCTCGTTGAGCGTTCAATTGCACAGGGTTGAGGGATACGAGCCGCGGGTTACGGGTTTGAGGCCTCGTACGCCGCGGCGCGTTTCATCGCGCCGGTCGTTCCCGCGCGGGAGCCCAAATTAAGCGATGCGTCGCTGTTGAATCCGGGATAATACAAGACGAATGCCAGACGTGGATGAGAGGTTTTGCTGTGTGGAAACAATATCTTACGGAGCGGCGCATCGAGCTTTGGGGGAATCGTTCATGAAATGCTTCCCAGGGCTCTTATTTTTTGAGATTCAGTCTCAAAAAATAAGACAAGTCCTTCCTCTTTTGCCGGGGTAGCAGAGCCTCTACCTGGATATTTTGTGCTTCTTCAGGAGGCCGTACAGCCGGGGACGGGAGAGCCGGGAAATACGGCATGCCGCGTCGATATCCCATTGCGTGGAGGAGAGCAATTCTTCCAGGTAGCTTTTCTCGGCCGCATTAACGGCCGCTTCCCGGACGCTTTTCAGGGACGGTCGCCCCAAAGGGAGCGGGCCGCTTTCGGCATCCGCGCCATGCGGAGCGTCCTCTTTCGTAAAGGAGCTTCGCGCCATGTGAATCCGAATCGGGGTCGGCAAGTGGGCGGGGAAGAGCGTGCTTTCATACCGCGCCACATTCATGGCGCTTTCCAGTGCGTTGACCAGTTCACGCACGTTGCCCGGCCAGTCGTAGGAAGACAGAACGTCGAAAAACTCCGGGGAAAACCCCTTCATGGCGAGTTCGTCCCGTTCGCAGAGCCGCGCCGCATGGTAGAGAACCAGTTCCTTGATGTCCTCCGGATGCTCCCTCAGAGGGGGCAGGGTAATGGATATCCCCCGGAGGCGGAACAGGAGGTCGGTACGAAGCGTCCCGGCTTCGACCATGCCGGCGAGGTCCCGGTTTGTGGCTGCTATGAGCCTGAAACGGCTCTCGATTTCGTCCCTGCCTCCAATGGGGCGAAACTTGTGCTCCTGGAGGACGCGAAGAAAGGTCTTCTGTATGGATGCGGGAAGCTCACCGACTTCGTCCAGAAAGAGAGTCCCGCCGTCCGCCTGCTTGATGAGCCCTTCCCGGGCTCTGTCCGCGCCCGTGAACGCTCCTTTCACATGCCCGAAGAGCATGCTTTCCACCAGGGTTTCGGGAAGCGCGGCGCAATCGACCACCACGAACCTGCCGTCGGCTCGCGGGCCGTTCCGATGGATGGCCTGGGCGAAGAGTTCCTTGCCGGTCCCCGTTTCACCGGTGATGAGAACGTTTGCGGTCCCTCCCGCGGCCAGCGCCAGAAGATTGAGGCAGGCCTTCATCCGCGAACTGCCGCCCACGATGCCCTCTCGCTTGAGTACGACGGGCATGCGCCTGACCATCTTCTCTTCACGGTACTGGAGCGCGCGTGTCAGCGGCAACGCTATTGCGTTGAGGGATGCCGGCTTTTCGACATAGTCCCACGCGCCGTCTCTTATGGCGATCTCGGCTCCGTCCGGATCACCCCTGCCGGTCATTATGATCACTTCCGGAAAAGGTGAAACCGACTTGATCCGGGGCAGCACGTCCAGGCCGCTGCCATCCGGCATTTTGACATCGAGGAAGACGACGTCGAAATCGCCGGAGACAACCGTTCTCAGTCCGGCTTCCAGGGTGAAGGCGCAGAGGACGTCATGGCCTATCAGTTTCACCATGCGCGACAGCATTGTACAAAACGCCTTGTCGTCATCGATAATCAGAACGTTCGCCATGTTTTCCCCCTGCAACAGTCAATTCCACCTTCAGAGTATAACCACAGGTCAATCCTTATTTCAAATAGACGTTTACCATTCCGATATTGCATTTCATCGGGACGTGACTATTTTGAAACCTAGATATGTAAATAATATCCTTTACTTAATAAATGAGGGGCTGATGCCGGAGTGACTGCCGGCCTGGAAGGGGTGCATGTGTTTCGCAGTCCTCCGTTTCCGGTCCGCACGCACAAATCTATTCACATTGCCTGCCCGCCGAATGGGAAATGACGAAACTCCATGACCGCAGAGTGGGTATGGGCGTGGGAGTTGTTATGAGTCCTTTGATTTCCGGATGTTTTGGCTCCAGAGAAATGAAGTCGACGCTGTCCGCTTTGACGGTCGTCCTTTTTATCGTGGTTTTGCACGAAGGGTTCTTGCCGTCCGCTGCGCTTGCGCAGGATCAGGACTGTCCCGTCTTTCCGTCGCTGGTCGGCATCACGGAGAAGACGAAGCGTTCCGTGGTGAATATATCGGCCACGCAAAATATCGATGACGAAACCCTGAAGCAGTACTATGGACCGGATTCTCCCCTGAGAGAGTTCTTCAACGACGATCTCCTGAAGAAATTCTTCGGGAAGGATGGGCCGGTGAAGAAGAAGGCCCGTTCCATGGGTTCCGGAGTCGTCATTTCCGAAGACGGCTACATACTCACCAACGGCCATGTGGTGAATAAAGCCGACGATATCAAGGTAAGCTTCGAAACGACCGAGGAATACAAGGCCCGTGTCGTGGGGAGCGATCCGAAGACGGACCTCGCTCTCATCAAGGTGGACGACGACGTACCCCTTCCCAAACCGAGCGTTATGGGCGACTCGGACTCGCTCCAGGTGGGCGAATGGGTGATGGCCATAGGGAATCCTTTCGGCTTGGGCCAGTCGGTGACCGTGGGAGTCGTAAGCGCCAAGGAGCGCGTGATCGACACCGACCTTTTCGATGAATTCATCCAGACCGATGCGGCTATCAATCCGGGAAGCAGCGGTGGTCCGCTCTATAACGTCAGGGGGGAACTGGTCGGCATCAATACCGCCATAGTCGCCCAGGGGCAGGGGATCGGTTTTGCCATTCCCGTGAACACCATCAAGGACATCCTGCCCCAACTCAAGAAGGGAAAAGTGATAAGGGGATGGCTCGGCATCGCGCCCAGCAACCTCACCGTCGATTTGGCCAGGAGTAACAAGGTCAAGGAACCCAAGGGGGTCCTCATTGCGGACGTTGTAAAGGAAGGTCCCGCCAGCAGAGCGGGGTTGCAGAAGGGAGACGTGATTATCCGGATAAATGGCGAGGACGTGACCGACTCCCGCAGGCTGTCAAAGATAGTCGCCGGCCTTCGGCCCAACACGCGGGCGGATCTGACCGTCTTCCGCCGTGGAAATTCCAGGACCTTCCACGTCACCGTGGGCACCATGCCGACCGAGGACGAAACCTGAGGGGCGCATGTGGGGTAAGAGGCGCGGGAGTTCGCCTCCATAGGCTTTTCGTTCAACGTGAAAGTGGAATAATCGCCTTCGCAGGGAAAAGAAAAGCCCTCCCAGGAGGTGGGGGAGGGCTGAAGGCGCCGGACAGAAGGTTATCGAGGCACACACAAGAAGCACGCGCCCTTATGATAGAGCACAATCCGTGCCGGACGTTTCGTATTCGATAAAGTTATCGGAATAATTGTATTTTTTCCCAGGAGGGCGTCTTGCCGACGGGTTTCCTATCAGCATAGTTCTATGCCTATTCGCACATAATTGTATCTTTCTCATAATGACCGACGCCCGGAAGTGGAAAGAAACGGCAGCCGTCGGGACCGCAATTTAGCGTATTCCCTGGAAATTCTTAAATGAAACCGGAAATGCCTCCGCATCGGCACAATTCTATGTGTTCCCTTTACAATCAGCACAATAATGAACCGGCTACGTCGTCTCCCCACGGTCCCGTTTCTCCCGAACCGGACTGAAATCGTGGGGGAGGGGAAAAAGCTGGACGGTAATGGAACACGTGCTAGAATACATACGCAGGGATTGCTCTCGGGATGTCAGTCCGGTCGCCGCCGTATCCGAATTGCCGGAGAAAAGGCGAAGAGCGCGCCGGGTAGGCGGTAACCGCACGAATGGGGAGAACTCTTAAGGATGGGGAAAAACAGCGTGGCCTTGATCGGGTACCGCGGCGCAGGGAAGAGCGCCGTGGGGCGGGCGCTTGCCGGGAAGCTCGGATGGGCCTTCCTCGACATGGACGAAGCGCTCGTGGCCGGTTTCGGCATGGAAATCGGCAAATGGGTGGAACTCCACGGCTGGGAGTCTTTTCGCCAGGAAGAAGCGAAGCTGCTGGAATCGCTCGCCCGGAGCAACCGCCTGGTCCTGGCGACCGGCGGAGGCGTTGTGCTGAAGGGACCTAACAGGGAAGCGCTCAAGAGGGATTTTTTCGTGGTGTGGCTGCAGGCGTCTTCCGATGTCGTCCACGCCCGGCTTACGGGGGATTCGAAGAGCCGGGGGCAGCGTCCTTCCCTCACCGGACTCCCGTTGAGGGAGGAGATCGAAAGCCTGCTCCTGGAACGTCGTCCCCTGTACGAGGAGACGTCGGATATGGCGCTCGACACCGACTTCGCGTCTCCAGAGGGGCTCGCCTCGACGATACATGAGCGAATCGCCGGGGACCTGCGCCGTTAACGGGTGAATGAACTGGAATTCAATCATGGATGATGCATTGAAAGTACTCATCGTCGATGACGACCTCACAACGCTGCATGGATATTCGCGTGTCCTGGAAAACGGCGGCTACGAGGTGATCAAGGCTGCAACGGGCCGGGAAGGCCTGGACCTGGCGGTGAGGGAAAAGCCTCACCTCATACTGCTCGATGTGATGCTTCCCGACCTCGACGGCCTGGATATTTGCAGGCGCATCAAAGCCGACCCCGCGCTCGAGGACTGTTTCATCGTTCTGCTCTCAGGGCTGAAAATCTCGTCGGACCACCAGGCGGAAGGTCTCGATACCGGAGCGGACGGGTATATCGCCCGCCCTGTTTCAAATCGCGAACTGCTGGCCCGTGTCCAGGCAATGTTTCGCATACGCAACGCACTGGCCCAGATCAAGGATCGGGAGCGGCAGCAGGCGGTTGTGGCGGAGTTGGGCCGGTACGCTTTGACTGAAGCCGACGTTTCCTCACTTAGAAATGAGTGCGCCGCCAGGGTCTGCGAGACGCTCGGCGCCGAGTGCTGCGCGATTTTCGAACCTGCCGGGGACGGGACGGACATGCTGATTCTCAAAGCCGCTACGGGATGGAAGGGTGGTTCGGTCGGCGAGATGCGGCTTTCCCTCGATTCGCTCCCCGGGTACGCGCTCGTGACCCGGCAACCGGTGGTTGTGGAGAATATGAAAGAAGAGACCCGTTTCAAGCCGGACTCTTCGATGAGCGATGACTGGGTAAGCGGCCTCGGTGTCGTCATGTCCGGGAGGTGCGGCTCCGCGGGCGTGCTGACCGCCTGTTCCCGTTTTCGGAGGACCTTCACGCACAACGACGTCCATTTTCTCCAGTCGGTCGCCAATGTGTTGACCGCCGCGATGGAACGGAAAAGAACGGAAGAGGAACTCGTCACGGCCAGAAAGCTCGAAGCGACCGGGATTCTTGCAGGGGGAATCGCCCACGATTTCAACAACCTTCTCGGGATTGTCTCCGGCAATATAGAACTGGCGCAAATGATGGGAGGATTGAGCCCCTCCGCGAACAGCGCACTGCAGGTGTCGCAATCCGCCGTGATGAGAGCAGCCGAGTTGACCAGGAGGCTGATTGCCTTGGCGGAAGGCGGCTCTCCGTTCAAGACATCGGTTTCAGTCCGCAAGCTGCTGGTGGACTCCGTGGCTTCGGCTCTTCACGGATCGGATGTTCTCTGTGAGTTCTCTTTCCCCGACGATGCCTCATGGAGTGGAGCCATTGAAGTCGATCCCGGACAGATTCGTCAGGCGATTTACAACATTGTGGCCAATTCGCTCGAGGCGATGCCGGAAGGAGGGTCCCTGGAAGTTTGCGCCGGAATAATCGATGTCGATTCGAAAGCCGGGGCCGTTCCCCCGTTTTTGAAGGGAGAAGATTTCGTCAGGATTTCGATAAAGGACCAGGGAACCGGCATTCCGGAGGAAATCCTTTCCAGGATATTCGATCCTTATTTTTCGACGAAGAGAAGATGCTCCGAAAAGGGAATGGGACTGGGACTGGCGGTAGTGCATTCCATAATCAGGCGACACGGCGGCCACGTACGCGTGGAGTCGAAGGTGGGCGCAGGAACGGTCTTCGATATCTATCTTCCCGCATTGCGCGAGCGAAAGAACCCGCATGTCGTCCAACCTTCCGGCAAGGCGTCGATTTCTGAAGCCCGCAGAGTACTGGTGATGGACGATGAGGAGCAGTTCGCCCACCTGATGCGCAAGATGCTGGAGTTTTTGGGGTGCGCGCACGTGGAGCTCGCCGGGGATGGAGGAGAGGCCTTACGTTGTTTCGAGCGAGCCGGGGAGGACGGCAGTCCTTTCGACGTGGTCATACTGGATCTGACGGTCAAAAGCGGAATGGGCGGCAAAGAGACCATGGCGCGGCTCCTGGAGATCGACCCCGCGGTGCGGGCTATCGTGTCGAGCGGTTATTCCAATGATCCCGTCATGTCCGACTTCCGGGAATATGGTTTTTGCGGAGCGCTGGCAAAACCGTTCAAGATCCGTGATTTGGCGGAAGCCCTCAGGGCCGCGGCCGATCCGGACCTTCCCGTTCATTAGCGAAAGCAATCTCCCGAGGAGGGATAACCGTAGTTTATGATGTTCACTCCACCTCTCATTCTCGTAGTCGATGACGATCCTCATGCGCTAAAGAGCGCGGAACGCCTGTTGTCTTCGTCGGGCTATCGCGTGTTGACGGCTTCCGGGGGAGGGGAGGCTTTGAACCTGGTCCGGGAGGGAAGACCGGACCTGGTCCTGCTGGACGTCGTACTCCCGGACATCGACGGGGTCGAGGTGTGCGAGCGCATCAAGGCCGATCCTCAACTGGAGGATGTCTTCGTCATCCTGTATTCCGGAATCAAGACTCACTCAGAGCATCAGACCCGCGGACTGGAAGGCGGAGCGGACGGATACATCGTACGCCCCGTCCCAAATAAGGAACTGCTGGCGCGTGTCCAGGCCATGCTGCGCTTGAGCGAAGCTCGAACCGAACTTCGGGCCAGAAAGCGGGAACAGGAGGCAGTGGCCGGGTTCAGCCGACTTGTCCTGGAAGGAGCCGGCATCCCGACATTGCTTGACCGCTCGGTCGACCTGGTGGCGCAGACCCTCAACGTGTCGGCCTGTGAGATCTTCGAGGCGCTTTCCGATGGGCGGGGCTTCGCGTTGCGGGCGTGTTCCGGATGGCCCCCGGATTCCGCGGACCGGGTCCGGCCGGCCGACGGCGCCGATTCATTCCTGAAAGCTGCCGCGGCCGCTCACAAGGCGGTGCTCGTGGAGGACTGGAGGGAGGAGACGCGTTTCGCTGTTCCGAAAACGGTCCCGGAAAGCGGCGTCATCAGCAGCGTGGGCTTTCCGGTCCGGGATTCAGATGCTCCGTGTTATGTGCTGATCGTGCACACAACCGGCCGGCGGCCGTTTACGGAACACGATTTCACCTTTCTCGAATCCATCTCCAATGCGCTGAGCATGTCGATCCAGCGTAACAGGACGGAAGACAGGCATCGGGTGAGCAAGGAGCATCTGCAGTTGATCATCGATTCCGCCCCGACCCCTATATCTTACATCGATTCGGAACAGCGTTACGTGTTCAACAACATGGCCTACCAGGACTGGTTCGGACTGGCGCCCTCCCGGATCAGGGGATCACACATTCGCGATATTGTCGGTGAGGAGGCTTACAACGTCATCTCGCCACACATCGAAGCGGCCCTCTCCGGCGAGCAGGTCTCGTTCGAGCGCGAGGTGTCGTACAAGAATGCCGGGCTGCGCTACATACAGGCGATATACACGCCTCACTTCGATCCGTCGGGACATGTGAAAGGATTCGTTGTGCTCGTAAACGACATGACCGAACGCAAACGGGCCGAGCACCTGTTTTCCCAGTTTGCCGAAAATGTCGATTCCGTAATTTGGATGGCGTCCATCGACGGGAGCGAGACTATTTACGTTAATAAGGCCTATGAAACGATTTGGGGCCGCTCGCGTGAGAGCATTTTCCAGAAGCCCATGTCATGGCTCGATGCGGTCTACCCGGAGGATCGAGAGCAGATAAGACAGGTGTACCCCAGGCGCATCAGTGAAGAGCATCACATCATGGAGTATCGGATTATGAGACCGGATGGGACTACGTGCTGGATAAGGGACAGGTGCTTTCCCATTCGGAGTGAAAAGGGAGGGATTCTTTTCTTAGCCGGCATCGCGGAAGACTGCACCGAGGAAAAGCGACTGAAGCAGGAAGCGGAATACCGGCTACAGCAGATCATCCAGGCCGATAAGCTTGCCTCCCTTGGTGAGGTGGTGGCCGGGGTAGCTCACGAGATCAACAACCCGAACAGCTTCATCACCTATAACGTGCCTCTTTTGCAGCAGACCTGGAGGCTGCTCCAGCCCATCCTGGTCGATTTCGGGCTGTCGCACCCGGAATGGAGGAGGGGGGATTTGAGTCTCGATGAGCTGTGCAGCGATATGGAAGAGATCATCGAGGACATCGGCACAGGGTCGGAGCGGATCAATAAGGTTGTGAAAAACCTTAAGGATTTTGCCCGGATGGATGAGGTCGGGCAACCCCGTGGCGTCAAGATAAACGAAGTGATCGAGAAGACGATGGTTTTTACGGGGTTCCAGCTCAGGAAGAAGGCGGCGAGGATCGACCTGAATCTCGGTGAAGGACTACCGGAAATCGAGGGCCATTTCAG
This sequence comes from uncultured Syntrophobacteraceae bacterium, assembly GCA_964407285.1. GTDB lineage: Bacteria > Desulfobacterota > Syntrophobacteria > Syntrophobacterales > Syntrophobacteraceae > CAYOVG01. The sequence goes on along the minus strand of CAYOVG010000021.1, from coordinate 16,725 downwards.
TCGGCTGGAGCAGGTCGTTGCAAACCTTCTTATCAATGCAGCCCACGCCATCTGCGACAAGGAAAGGGGAAGGATTTCCGTTGCCACCAGGTGGGTTGAAAGACTCCAATCGGTCTTGATCGAGATAGAAGACAACGGCGCAGGCATGAGCCGAGAAATAATGGAGCGCGTCCTGGATCCTTTCTATACGACGAGGCGGGCGAGTGGAGGGACGGGACTGGGGCTTTCGGTCTCGCACGGATTGGTCCAGGAGCATAACGGTCGCATCGGGATCATTTCGAGGCCGGGAGCGGGCTCCCGGTTCACCGTTTTTCTTCCCGTTGCCGACAGCGTGAAACTCGATCTTCATCCCACGATTCTGTGTGTTGATGACGACGCCTCGCACCTCACCATGCTGAAGGTGCTTTTCATGCGTGTGAAGCAGTACTTCAAGGGGGTGCATGATCCGGAGAGCGTCCTGGCCTTTCTTGAAGAGCATCCCGAAGTGGATATCGTTTTGTCGGACCTGGTGATGCCGAACATGAACGGGTGGGAACTCCTGGCGAGGGTCAAGGAGAGATTTCCTCTTCTGCACTTCATCCTGTATTCCGGTGATACGACGGCCCTTCAGTCAAGACCCGGTCACGTGCCGGAACCTGATTACGTTCTGGAGAAACCTTTCAATATCAGTCGGTTGGCCGGCATTATCGAGTCATTGGGCAGGCAGAAGTTCAGTGGCGGGGGGGGATTTCTTAGCAGCCCGGCAGGACGGGGATGAAATGGCGGATTTGAAAAATCCAGGACCGGAGTCCACCGTATATTCTGCCGCCTGTAAATGGTATAACGTCGATGATCTCGTGCATTGCTTTCTTTGAGCGATCAAGTCAACAGAGCCTTGGAGGAGGGGATTACCATGGAAAAGAGAGGGAGTTTCGCCGGGTCGGCGGCCGCTCGTGAGGGACGTTTTGCGCATATTCCGCATATGTTTCTAATGCCTGCGTGCGTCGTATTCTTCGTTGGAGTTCTTGCCGGGCTTCCGGCTTCATCGACGGCGACGAGCTTCGACTGCTCCAAGAGTTCCAACGATGTCGAGAGGGCGATTTGCGGGGACAAGAAGCTTTCGGACCTGGACGACCAGCTTGCGGCGGCGTACAAGAAAGCGCTGGCGCAAACGAAGGACAAGGCGGCGCTCAAGGAGCGGCAGCGCACATGGCTCCAGTCGGAGCGCGACCGATGCGGCGACAACGCGTGCATCGAGGCGGCCTACGTCAAGCGGCTCGCCGAACTGCAGGGCGGAACCGCAACCGCGGCGGCTGCCGGGAGCGCCGGCACGGGCGATGCGTCGGCTTCCTCCGCGCCCTCATCGGCTGCTTCTCCCGCGCAGTCGGGTCTTCCTCCAAAAACCGGCCTGACCATGGAGGACAGGGAACGGTGGTACAAGATAATCAAGTGGCCCGCGGAATGCGAGGAGTCTTTCCAGAAGGTATCCGGGAGCGACTCGGAGCCCGGCGTGGATTTCTACAAATTGGCGGATACGAAGTACCTCGTGCAGGTCCAGTGCTACCTGGGAGCATACCAGTCCGGGTATGTGTTCATGCTCTACGACGAAAAGGCGTCCACCGCCCGCCTGCTGAAATTCAAGTGCTACGACCGCCAGAGGAACGGCAGCGTGACCGTCACCGAGGAGACCCGGATTGCGGGTTTTCCGGAATTCGATGAGAAGACGAAGACTCTGAAGATGTTCACCAAGGCGCGCGGGATTGGGGACTGCGGGTCTTTGGTCACGTACAAATTCGATTCGGGGTCGCCCGTGGTCGTGGAGGCGCGCGCCCAGGGCTGTTTGGACGACATCGAAAGGATGATCGACGACGCCGCGAAGTGGCCCAAGGTGGAGAAACCCTGACGGGTGGATGAATGACCGATGGTTGAGGCGGGCCTGACGCCTTTGCCGCGGCAGCAATCGAGGCTCCGACGTGTCCTCACGGCGCGATCTCGAGGATCACTCCCTCGTTTTCCCGAAGCCGCAACACTTCCGAGGCGGCCTCGCCGTCCCTGTCCAGGTGCGTGTTGAGGACGATTCGTCCCCGAACGGAGGGGAGCGCAAGTAGCTGGGGGCAATGCCCGAGGTTCAAGGCGACGAGGAACCGCCGCTTCCCCGCTCTGCGGAGATAGGCGAACACGTCCCCGGTCGCGTCCAGGGAAGCGTAATCGCCCGTCGAGAGGGCGGGCTCCTTCCGGCGAAGTTCGATGAGCCGGCGGTAGAGGCCGAGCAGCGAAGCCGGATCGTTTTGCGCGGCCTCGACGTTGACTTCAGCATAGTCGGAGGCCGGGGGTAGCCAGGGGTCGCCCGTGGTGAACCCGGCCGCGGGCTGTGAGTTCCACTGCATGGGCGTGCGTTCGGGGTCGCGGCCGAGCCCGAGGCCCGGAACGTTTTTCTCGAACGGGTCCCGTACCCGGTCCGGGGGGATGGGAACGTCGGTCATGCCGATCTCGTCCCCGTAGTACATGGTCGGCGTACCGCGAAGGGTCAGGAGCATCATGGCCGCCACGCGGGCCTGCGCCCTGCCGATGCGGCTCGCGATCCGGTGTTTGTCGTGATTTCCCAGGACCCAGTTGGGCCAGGCTCCCGGCGTGAGCAGGGCTTCGTAGCGGTCCACCGCCTTCTTGATGACGGCGGCGTTCCACGGGAGTTTCAGCAACTGAAAATTGAAGGGAAGGTGCGCTCCGGTCCCATCTTTTCCATAGTAGGCGACCAGTCGCTCGACCGGCAGATAGATTTCTCCTATCATCACCCGGTCTCCCTCGCGGGAATCGATGATGCGACGCATTTCGGCGGTAATTTCCTGCATTTCTGGGAGGTCCGCGGTGTAGACCGGCAGAAGCGACTTGTAGGGGCCCTGCTCCGGCACGTAGTCGGGGTTCGGGGGATTGTCGCGGAACTGGTCGTCCTTGATGAGTTGCCACAGGACGTCGATTCTGAAACCATCCACTCCCCGGTCCAGCCAGAACCGCAGCACATCGAACATAGCTTCGCGCACTTCCGGGTTTCGCCAGTTGAGGTCCGGCTGCTCCACGAGGAACGCATGGTAGTAGTATTGGCCGGTGGAGGGGTCCAGGGTCCAGGCGCTTCCGCCGAAGTGGGCGAGCCAGTTGTTGGGAGGCCCCCCGTCGGGGGCCGGGTCGCGCCATATGTACCAGTCCCGCCTGGGATTGTCGCGTGAGGAGCGCGATTCCAGGAACCATGGATGCCGGTCGGACGTGTGGTTCGGCACGTAATCCAGGATCACTTTCATACCCCCGCGGTGCGCGGTTTCGATAAGCGCGTCCAGGTCGGCCATGGACCCGAAGACGGGATCGATGTCGGTGTAGTTCGAGACGTCATACCCGAAATCCGCCATGGGGGACGGGAAGATCGGGGAGATCCATACGGCGTCCACGCCGAGCCGGTCGAGGTAGTCCAGCCTGCTCGTGATTCCCGGAATGTCTCCGACGCCGTCCCCGTTGCCGTCCTGGAACGAACGCGGGTAGACCTGGTATATGACGCCCCGTTGCCACCAGAGGTATTCGTTCATACGGGTTCTCTCCTTCCAGTGGAGCATTTTATGTTCCACAAAAGATAGAGGAATAGATAAACCACGAAAGACACGAAAAGCACGAAAAAGGGTCATCATCCGTTTTAGTGCTCTTCGTGTCTTTCGTGGTCTGTTCTTCGTGGTCTGCTTTTGTTGGCGCGCCGTTCACGGTCCAACCGTTCGTGGCGCATTCTTCCCGGCATAAAAAGCGGGAGAGCCGGGCGAGGCTTTCACCTCGCCCGGCCCCGGAGAAGATAAACAGAAGAGAGCTTTGGGGCCATTCGGGGGGAGCGGCTTTTGTGTGGATAGTAGCATATCGATTCCAGAATAAAATACGGCGATCACCCTATTATGGGGGAGGTAAACAATGTATTCAGGGCGGAAACCGCCGCCTCGACGGCGAAGTCTTCGGGAAGCGCATGCGAAATGCCGGTTCCTTGTTTGAATGCGGCGGTTTTCAGGTTAGAATTCAGTTTGTTTCGATTCGAGCGCGAAAGCCTTCGAGCATCGACCATCGAGAACGCGGTGAAATAGAATAGAAGTACAGGCAGTAAAGGAATGGCGCCGGTATGGCATTGATAAGTCTACGAGATGTGAGCGTGGCGTTTGGGGGGCCGTTGCTTCTCGATCGAGTGAATCTGCAAATCGAGCGCGGGGAGCGCGTGTGCCTGCTCGGCAGGAACGGGACCGGGAAATCCACCCTGATGCGGTTGCTGAACGGGGAACTTGCGCCGGACGAAGGTGAGATAGCCAGGCAGCAGGGGCTCCGGGTCGCCCTGCTTCCCCAGGAAGTCCCGCAGGGGCTCCAAGGTACGACCTTCGACATTATTGCGGGCGGACTCGAGGACGACCGGGATGCGGCCGAGGCCATGGACGCCGCCGACGACACGGCGCCATGGCGTAAGCAACAGCAGGTGGAAAAGATGATCTCCCGCATGGAACTCGATCCCGATGCGCGGTTCGAAGCCCTTTCCGCCGGGCTCAAGCGCCGCGTGATGCTCGCCCGCGGTCTCGTGCGCGACCCGGACCTCCTGCTCCTCGACGAACCCACCAACCACCTCGACATCGAAGCCATCGGCCGGATGGAGGAGTTCCTGCTGCGTTTCGAAGGGACTTTGCTCTTCGTCACTCACGACCGGATGCTCGTGCGAAAACTCGCCACGCGCATCGTGGAGTTGGACCGGGGAGGTTTCATCGACTGGTCCTGCGATTACGATACGTTCCTGGAGCGCAGGCAGGCCGCCCTCGATGCGGAAGCCCGGCAGTGGAGCGAATTCGACAAGAAACTGGCTCGGGAAGAAACCTGGATTCGCCAGGGCATCAAGGCCAGGCGCACTCGTAACGAGGGGCGCGTGCGAGAACTGGAGAAGCTGCGGGAAGCCCGGCGCGCGCGGCGCGAACGCACGGGGACAGTCCGGCTGCGGGCCCAGGAAGGAGGGGCGTCGGGCAAGCTGGTAATCGAGGCGGAAAACGTGAGTTACGCCTACGAGGACGGCGCATCCCCCGTCATCCGCGATCTTTCCACCGTCATCATGCGAGGCGACAAGGTGGGAATCATCGGCCCCAACGGGTCGGGCAAAACCACCTTGCTGCGTCTCCTGCTGGGGGACCTGCCGCCGCGGAAGGGAAAACTGCGCCATGGAGCGCGCCTGGAGACGGCCTACTACGACCAGCTCCGGGCTCAGCTCGATGAGGACAGATCCGTGCTCGAAAATGTGGGCGAGGGCAACGACACGATCACGTTCAACGGCAAGCCCCGTCATATCATCGGCTATCTTCAGGATTTCCTCTTTTCTCCGGAACGGTCCCGCTCCCCCGTCCGCGTGCTCTCGGGAGGAGAGCGCAACCGGCTGCTCCTGGCGCGGCTCTTCACCAAACCGTCCAACGTGCTCGTCATGGACGAGCCCACCAACGACCTCGATACCGAGACGCTGGAACTCCTGGAGGAACTGCTCCTCGGCTATCCCGGCACGCTGCTCCTGGTGAGCCATGACCGCACCTTCCTCAACAACGTGGTAACCAGCACCCTGGCGCTGGAAGGGGAAGGGCGCGTGGGCGAGTATGTGGGCGGCTACGACGACTGGCTTCGCCATCGTGAATCCGCGGTTCCTGTACGGGCGCGGGCCGAAAAAGCATTGCCGAAACCGGAGAGGCAACAACCCCGCCGTGAGAGGCCCCAGACCCTCGGTTACAAAGAAAAGCGCGAACTCGAAGCCATTCCCCAACAGATTGAAGCCCTTGAAATGGCGCAGGAGGAACTGTACCGTAACATGGCCGATCCATCCTTCTACCAGCGGTCCGGTTCCGAAATAGCCGAGGCCAAAGCCGGATTGGAAGCGATCGAGCAGCAACTGGAAGAGGCCTACCGGCGCTGGGAGGAACTGGAGGCGCTGAACCGGTAAGAGACCTGCGAGACCCGCCCGCCGACGCCTGCCCGCTGCAATCCGTTTGCCGATGCCTGTTTTCGGTCCTCCGCCTTTCCTCTTGATGGGGCTGCCCGTGGGGGGGGGCGATGCCGGCCCGCCGGCATTGACTCCCCATACTTCCGTTATACGTTAAAATAAATAATAAGTTACGTTTACGTATATTCAAATATTTACCGTGGGAGGTGTGAGATGCGTCCAGCTTTGAAAATACGGTTTTCGGCGTATTGTCTTCTACTTATCGCTACGTCGATTCTATGGGCCGGTCCCGGTCCTTCCCATGCACAGGAGTTCTATGACGGATTCCATGACGGATCGCTTGCATATACGAATGGAGGCTATGTCGCATGCTACGATGAGGATGACCTGGATGAAATTCTGGGGTTTGCAAATGAGATCGATGAGGAAGCGCTGCTGAGCGGGCTTCGAACCGACCGTTGCGTCATCATTCCGCCTAACACGCTGGTTCTCGTCCAGGCGCTGGACTGGTCGAGAGTCCAGGTTATGATCATGGCGACGGGCGATGTCCTGTGGACGCATCGAAATGCCGTGTTCGGGCTGCAATAAAAAAACGGTCAGCGCGCGGTTTTTTCTGGCGCCGGGTTGCTGATTGTGATAGGAATACAATGATTACAGTGATTTGCATATGTCGCTCGCATCCATTACCGCAAGAGACGGCGTGATTCGGGGACAGGGGAGCATAGAGGCCAAACTATCGAGCATGGTTCAAAACGCGGTAACGCTTAAGCCGTCGCCCCCGCGAAGCTTGTCCCCGCGCAAGCGGGGAGGAGAGGCCGGAGAACGTTGAAAAGCCCGGATTTCCGCAGGCGCGGGAATGACGATGAGTCCTTTCAAGCATTACCTCAAATGCATGATCTATGAACCATGCCACGTATCGAGCTTTTGATGAAACATGATCCTCTCTAGAGGGGTGGCGTGTTTTCAATATGGAGGGGGAATGTCGTCCGGCAAGAGGATCTTCGAGCCCGTGGAGGGAGTAACGGCGCAGTCCGTCTATGATCGACTTCTGGAACTTGCCGGGAAGAGATCCGTGATCGTCAGGGATGAGAGGCCCATACCCGAACGGGTGAATGCGCTTCTCGGCGTGCAGGCGAAAGGGCTTTGCTTTGCGCTGAAGGGCAGGCACTACATCTGCGTGCACGGTGAACTGCCCCTCGATATGAGAGTATTTATTCTGGCCCACGAGTTGGGGCACTTCATGCTGCACGAAAAGTGCGGGTCCGGGGTTTTCTCCGATTCGGGTTCTTCGTCGAAAGCGGAGGAAGAAGCGGATGTTTTCGCCAGGAAGCTGATCGCCCTGATCGCTCGGCGGTTGCACGAAAAATGAGATTAGCGAATAGCTCGAATCATTCCATGGATCCATTCCGAATCGTATTCATACCCCTGGAACTCAAGTAGCAGTGGGGGTGCGTTTATCCGCCGGCGCGTAGCTGGAAAGACCGGGAACCGGGGAAAGGATTTACGAGGTCGTCCAATTCCTCGAACGCGGGCTTCGAGACTGCGTTATGGATCTGCGCCGTGTCCTGCAAGATTTCCGCGTTCGGCGTACAGCCCGACTGCCGGCGGCATTAGTCGGCATGAACTCCCATAACTTCGATTTGTCTTCCATATCCCCGACATTCCGCATATGGATGCTTAACTAGTTGAATTGGCTAATGTTAAGCATTATGAAACAGCCAAAATCCCTACTAAAATCAGGGGGTGTGCGGAATATCGGGTTTACCGGCGGGACTGCGTTTTCCAACGCCCTGGAGACCCTCGGGCTGAATCCGAACGACCGTATCGAGGTTACCCGGCATCTGCCGCCCATGGAGTACATCACGGTGATCGAACCCGGTGAGCGGGTGCTGCTTAACGAGCGCATGGCGGCCAGGATATGGGGCCGGATGGATGACCGGTTGCAGCAGTTCGTGTCGGCCAGGGTGGGACGGAAGTTTCAAGTTGTGGAGATTCTCGGTGGGAGAACCGCCTGCCGGCTGCTTTGCAGCCGCGGAATCGAGCCGGGAAGAACGCTGATCCTGGAGGCGGTCGCCCCGGCGCAGACCCTGCAGCAGCATGTCCGCAACCCGGTGATTATTACCGGTCGCGAAGGACTGCGCCTCTTCCTGGAACCGGCTGACGGCAAACGGCTCTTCGTGCGTCTGAGTGCTGAAGCGGCTCCGGGAACAAAACCATGATGCGGGCGGCGTCGGGAAACCGTTTCCGGTTCCGACGCTCCCGCGCATGCGCATTGACGTGAGGACCTCGCATGGAGATTCGGCAGGGCGGGGCGGCGGGGACGAAGCCCGCCCTGCCATCGGCACATCGGTCCGCACTGGTGGCGTATTGAGTCAACGCGCATGGGGTCCCGCGTGTGGGAGTATTAGAGATGATCGGAATCATCAACGCTCGCTATCGGGGCCTTCCGTATCCGCATCGGGTGTGACCGATGGGGAGAACGTATCCGATTCATACTGGCCCGGCGCTACCTTGCCGGGGCTGAGTTCATCTCGAGAGGACGGCGAGAACTGATCCGGTGAGGACTGTATGTTCTGCTGAGACTGTTGTCCGTAATAGCTCATCACGTTTTGTTCCCACTGGAGTCCCGTCAGTTGATCCCAATTGTCCTTGGAAAAGCTTGGAGCACGGTCGACCTGTTCCTTGGTCAGGTCGAGATAGAGCGGTCCGTCCGCCTCTCTTCGCTGCAAGGCCTGCATCGGGATGGGGTAGTATTTGTTGTAGGGACCGGCAAGCACGGCATAATTGTTCCGTCCATCGGGACTCAGCATTACATCCTCGATTTCGCCGACGTCACCGCCGCCTTTTTCCTTCACTCTTTTATCGATCAAATCGCTCATTTTGAAGTCGTGCCGCGCCATGTGCATGGTCATTGCGTCGGAACCGGCATCCATCGTCGCCGCATCTTCCCGAGCCGCGAAGGATTGTCCGAAAGCCATTACGGAAAGAATTGACAGAGTAATTACTACAGAGCGGATTCTTCTCATTTTTTATGCTCCTGTACAGTGCGCCATATTCCACTGAGAAACGGTCAAACAGGCGGATTAACTACAGAACTACATGGCAGATGTTACCCGGTCTTGTTTATCGGAAGGGACCCTATCATCGATGATAGGGTCCCTTCCCGCCGGCTATGCCCTTTGGGCCGGTCTGACGGCGTTATCGGATACTACAGCTTGCTCCATCCGTATCGTACGGAGTCCTTGATTTTCGCCCAGGTTCCCTTGTCCTTGTGTTCGGTTTCCCAGCGCCGCCGCACTTCCGGCTCGATTTCCTCCCAGTTGCGGCCGCGGTAGTTCGAAAGGCTGCTTCCGAAGCGGTACGCGTGCTCGTAATCGCCGTACGCTCCACCGGTCTTGCCGTAGTGCTGCTCGAAGTGGCGGCGGAAATCGTCCTCATGAGCCGAATACCCGTGGGGATCGACAAGCGTTTCCAGGTCCGATTCCCGTACGGAATGGCCCGCCGGCTTTTGTCCCTCATAGTAGGTGTGGACCCGGACCGCTCCCGTATCGGCCCTGCGAACGTGCGCGGGATGGCCTTCACCGTGCGGAGCATGCGTGCCGGTAGTGGTGGTGGTGACCCTTTCTCCTGCCGGCCGCAAGTGTTCAGATTCGTAGTAGGGTTCGGATGTGGTGTGGGTATCGGGAGGGGCGTCCGGGTCGTAACCGGTCCAGCCCGTTTCGGTCCAGTGCGCCGCGCGCTTCTCTATGTCCACGGGATCATGTCGATTCATGACGCGGCTGACGTGATCGACCTCGTTTTCATGCGCCTCCACGGCAACCAGCGTTCCGCCTCTGCGTACGCCTTCCGCGTAGTAGCCCGCTTCCTCGTTGGGGACTCCCATTCCTATGAGAGCGCCGAGCAGGCCGCCTCCGACCGCCCCGACCCCCGCGCCCACGAGGCCCGAGATGATGGGACCGGCGGCGATTGCCGGGCCGATTCCGGGGATGGCGAAGGCGCCGAGACCGAGCACCACTCCGACGATGCCTCCGAGAATCCCGCCGGTGACGGCTCCCTTTGCGGCATCTTCGGGCGCTTCCGTGCCGGTGTCACTCCTGCCGGTATCGGTTCTGCCCATGTTGAGCTCCTGGGAGAGCCTGTTGTTTCTATCGTTGGCTACCAGGCTGATTCGGTCGCGGCTGAAACCCTCTTTCACCAAATCGTCCACAACCTGCCTGGCTTGCGTAAAATCGTCATACAATCCGATAACTGTTTTGGCCATAAAATGAACTCCTTCGCATAAGAGATGGTTTCCGGTTCGGTTGCTTTGTGATTCCTGGTCCGCTCGGTCGTCGCGCGTTCCGCGCGAAGCCCCTCGAAAACGTCCGGGGGGACGGTTCCGTTCGAGCATGCGAAATACAACGCCTTTTAAGGCCGCAGATAGCTCTTTTCGCTTTCCCTCAGGCTGCTACCTATTTTGCAGCATCAAGAGTACATAGGACTTTTTACCACGTTCCTAGAGGAGCAACAGAACCACCGCAGTTGCAGCAAGCACGACTCCGGCAGTGATAACGACAGGCCGGGTAAGCATTGGATGCTTCGGCCGGTCGTACACTCCGACGCCCTTTTTGGATGTGCGTCCCGGTTCTTTCGGGCCTGCGGCATCCGCCCGTTGAGATTTCGGCTTTGAAGTAGAAGGATCAGGTCTGTTCATGCAGTCTTTCTCCCGTCATGGCCGACACGCGCACGGCGCCGTTGCTTCCTCGATCCACGGTCTTATATAATGGACGCACGGCACGGTTAGCCTTGTATAACTCTTTTGTTATTTAACTAAAATTAGGAAGAATCGGCTTGAGAGGCAGTGGGTGGCGCACCCTAATTCGGCGCGGGCGATACGGTATATCGTCTTTCGACTCAAGGGACAACGCCGCGCTGTCGGGACCCCTTTAGAGGTCTGTGGACATCTCGGGAATGAACCTTGTACCCGGTGAGTGAACCTGGAGAACCGGGCAGCGGGGCTGAAATCGACGCTCCTGCCCTTTCACTTATGCGTATCGGCCAAAATATCCATTGAATGGAATAGTTTAATCTTCTATAATCGATTTCTGCCGATTCAAGGCGCCTTATGTATCGAGCATGATTTCCGAGATCTTCCTTGTCCACACCATACTCGACCTTTAGACAAAGGAGATTTGCGCATGTGTCCCATAAGAATGGCGATATCCCTGGTGGCGGCCATATTGTTCTCCGTTTTTTCGTATTCTACCGCCGCAGCCTTCAGCACGTTGGCCATCAAGAATATGACCGGTTATAAACTGGAAGAGGTCAAACTGGTCAAGGAGTCGAAGAAGAAAGCATCCCTGGTGGGGGTTCTTTCCAACCTGGCGAACAACGCTACTTCCAAAGCCATACCAATCAAAAGGGCCGGAAATTACAGAATTTTCGTATCTTTTACGCGTGATGGGCGCCAGGTTCACGCCAAGGGCGGTTCCTATTCCATCAAAGACGGCGTCGAGGTTACGTTGACGATCAAGGAAGGGACCTTGACCGAAGAGAACATGGCCGTATCTCGCATCACCAGGGACGAATTCGAAGACATCGAGTAAGGAAGGAGTTGGTGACCGGCAGGTATTGACTTGACTTCCGGAACTGCCGATCTTTTACTATGCTCTTAGAGTGTGGTCCTGGTTTACAGGATATCAACGGTCATTCAAAAGGAGTTTCGGATGGCACTGTTCGATGAGGGATTCAAAGTCGGAACGGCCCTCGCCATTGGAGTGGGAGCCGTCATACTTGCTCCCGTTGTTGCTCCCGTGGCCGCTACCATGGCGAAACCCATGGTGAAGGCGCTCATAAAGAGCGGCATGATCTTTGTCCAGAAGGGTAGGGAGATCGTGGCGGAGGGTATCGAGGTGATGGAAGATCTTGCCGCGGAGGTCAAGGAGGAACTGGCCCGGGCGGAAGTGGAGGAAGTTCAAGCCTCGAATGTGCAGGCGACGGGCCCCGGCATTTCCTGAGGGCGCTCGATATACCCGGGCTCGCCCTTCCCGCGGCTTTGACTTCAGAAATAATGCGGTGGTCCGGCATAGCGCTCCAGGTCCCGCAAAGATGGCGGACGGCCGAAATCCGCGTAGCGTCCGTCGTCCCATTTATTCCGACGGCTCATGGGCCGGAAGAATTTCCGGTCTGCGCCGACGAGACGCCGCACGTCCCTCTCTTGACGGATTCTACTCCTCCACGATTCCATCCTTAAGCGTGTATGGACCGGTTACCAGTATCGGAAATCCGCTGCCCCTATCAGGATCGAACATGAAACGGTAGGACATGCCCTGGCGTCCCTGCTCGCTCATGGTTTTCCAACCGTGAACGTAATACCGGCACCGGTCATTGAAGCAGATGTACAGGAACTCGGCATCCCAGGTGCTGAACGGCGTATTTGGGACCGCCCATTTGCTCATCCTCTGGTTGCAGTAAGGACAAAGAAGGGTCCTTCTGATCGATTCGGTATCTATCCGAATATCCTCGGCGGTTTGCATATCACTTCCTCCCGACAAAAAGCCGGCCGTGGGGAAAACCCGCAATTCCGGCTCGTATCCAGCTTGTGGGCTGATGGTTCATCATCCGTCCATGCTTTTCGTTTTGCTTGATTATAATCTAATTGTAATATCGGTCGGACCTTCGTCAACCGCGATGACGCGCAATAACATACAATGATAAATGATATTGACAGGATGGATTGGGATGGCCGGACTGCGCCGGAGGACGGGAACGCCGGGAACTCTCGCCGACCCGTCCCCGCGTTCATCAAAGGTTTCGCCCGGCGGGCCAGGATAACGATCTAATTGCGACCTACTCTTCCATACTCATTTTCATCGAGAGGAACCCCAGCATATCCTTTACGGAGATCATGCCCAGGAGGCGACCGTCCTTGACCACCATGAAACGCGAATTGTTCGTCTCGCTCATGCGAGACAGAAGCCTGGCCGCTTCCATGCCGGGCTCCACCGTGTTCTCGGAAGAGCACGGCCGGGCCAGGTCTCCCACCGTCTTGTGGGCCCACTCCTCCCGAGGAACGGTCTTTATCCGGGATACGGGAACGCACCCGATGAGTCGCTCCGATTCCACCACCGGGAACACTTTGTACTGGTACTGGTAGATGTAGTCCTCCACCAGCCTTTCCAGTGAAAGGGAAGGGGAGACCACCACCGGATCGGACTTCATGAACCGTTCGACGGATTCGCCTTCGAGCGCCTTTTCGACGAGGAGCCGCCGATAGGAGTTGTGGGCGGCCTGGTGGAGAAAGATCCCGATGAGGGTCATCCACATGCCGCCGAAAAGATTGCCGACGGCAATTCTCAGAAATCCGTAGGCGATCAGAAAAAAGGCGAAGAATATCCCCACGTAAGACGATACCCGTGTCGCCCATCGGAGGTCGCTCTTCAACTGCCACAGTATGGAGCGCAAAACGCGGCCGCCGTCGAGGGGGAAAGCGGGCAGGAGGTTGAAGAGGGCCAGCAGCCCGTTGATAACGGCAAGGTACTGGGTGACCGCGACGACCGGAGTGGAAAATCCGACCGCCGATCCGATTCTATAAGCAACAAAAAGCAACACGGCCAGAATCGCGCTGGCTAAAGGACCGACTATCGCCATCAGAAATTCGGCCTTGGGCGTGGGGGGCTCCTCGCCCATTTCCGAGACTCCGCCGAACAGGAACAGGGTTATTCCCTGTATCGGCAAGCCCACTCTTCTCGCCACCAGGGAATGGGCGAATTCATGGATTATCACCGACAGGAAGAGTCCCATGGCGGCGAAAAAGCCCATCAGCCAGTAGGTCCTTGCCCCGAGGTCGCTGTACTGGTACGGAAACAACCCGGTCGAAAGCGACCACGTCAAGAACAAGGCAATTATGGTCCAACTCCAATCGATACGCACATCGAAGCCAAACATGCTGAAGATCTTGATCCGTTTTCCAAGCATCTTGTTTCCCTTTCGTATTTTCGACGCCATGGACTGCAGTTCAATAGTAAGTCATAGGAATTACAAATAAATAGTGTGGCTGCGCATAAGGCCTGGGGTGGAGCGGCGTCCGGCCCCCGGGCAGGAGCGCGGGAGTTTTCGGCTTCGGCTACCGCGGGAAAGGGCGGGGCGGCCATCCCAATGTTATGCGCGCCAACGAAAAGTCATTTCCATATTTGTATTCATAAATATAATCATTTGATATAATTGATAAAGTAATCGTGTATCGTTAAAATGGAAGAATGGAAATCGCGCCAGGCCTCTTCACGGCTCCACCGGCGCGGCAGCGGCCGCATCAACTCCGACAGGGAAAAAGGAGGTCCGTGAGACCGATCATTCAGCGGTTGCGTTCCTCAAAGCGAGGTCTTAAGTCATAAGTAGTCCGGTTCTTCCCCTCTACACCCCTGCGGTGAGTACACACCCGTTCGGTGAAATGCCGGGGGGCGGAGAATGCCGGACTTCATTCTGAACGGCGATGACGACCCGATCGAATTGCCGACTCCTTCCATATACATTCACACGTGTACGCATATGCAGGGAACAACAGGAAACTTTGGAAACTTTCAAGCTCCGGGAGCATGTTGTCATGACGAGAATATTAAGGATTTCCTTGGGAATGGTGATGGTTACGCTGGGAGTGATAGGGTTGATCATTCCCTTGATTCCGGGTTGGATCTTTCTGGCGCCCGGTCTGCTCGTTCTCACCGCCGATGTGCCTTCAGTGGGCAGAGGAATTCGTTGGGTAATGAACCGGTCCGATCGAGGCCGGAGATTGATGTCCAGGATATGCGAACGCGCGCGCAGATACAACTGGTCTCATCCGGTCTGTTCGCCGGAATCGAAATAAGAGCGACTACCATTCAGACCTCCGGTGTGCGACAATCGAAGAATCGGCTCCACTGATCTTGCCCGCCCGATCAGAATAGTATATACGGGCAATACCATTGATTTATCGAGCGCATCATGCCCCCTTTCGCCCAGTTGGAGTACCGGGGGCATGAAAGAGAACAACAATCGTTCCCACGCCGGAGCGCATAGAGGCGTTGGCTCAACACCTTGCCTGTGCGGGTCGATTTACGAACGGCAGGGCGGGGGTTCGTCCCCGCCCTGCCGTTGGTCCGTCGTTTGTCTCCGAGCCGTTTGTTCGTCGGTGGGGGCATGTCGGGTGGGGGAGTCGGGGACGAAACCTCGCCCTGCCGTTGCGTACCCGAAAGCACGCGGAGACTACGTTATGAAGGCCTGTCCTTCGTAAATCGCCGCAAGCCGATCACCGGCCTATCCTCGTTCGGCGAAGACGCGCCTGAGCATGGGAACCTTGAAGTGCGGCAATACGCCCGAACCTGGAGGAGAGTGCAAAAGTGCAAATTATGGGGATGGAACTGCTCGGGGAAATAATCGCGGAAATTCGAACACTGCATGCCACGGACGGCCTCACGATCCTCACTCTGGCCGCTTTGGAGGGGATACTGTCCGTGGACAACTCCCTCGTGCTGGCGATACTGGTCCGCGCACTGCCTGAACACCAGCGAAAAAAGGCCCTCACGTACGGGATCGTCGGCGCGTTCGTTTTTCGGTTCCTCGCTCTCATCTTCGCAACATACATGATGCGGTTTGTGATCTTCAAGCTCGTGGGCGGGGCTTATCTCGTCTATCTTGCCATGAAACACATGTTCTTTTTCTTCAGAGAGGAAACGCACCAGTTCGGGCCGCGGCGCGCGCACGCCGGTTTCTGGAAGACCGTCGCCGCGGTGGAACTCACCGATATCGCCTTTTCCATCGACAGCATCACGGCCGCCGTCGCCATGAGCAACAAGATCGTGATCGTATGGACGGGAGGGATCCTGGGGATCATTTTCCTGCGCTTCATGGCCGGCATTCTCGTCCGGCTGCTGGAGAAGTTTCCCAGGCTGGAAGACCTGGCCTACCAGCTCATCTTCTTCATCGGCACCAAGCTTTTGCTGGACGCATTCCATGTGAAGATCGAACACGGCATATTCTGGGCGATGATGGGAGTGATCATCATATTGGGGACCGCGCTTGTCTATAAGGACTACTACCAGCGCAAAACCCGGAACCAGTTCCACGATCTCCTGGTGGAGAGGTTGGAAGCGGGCGAGATCGAGGTCCGGGAGTTGCTGGAGTTGGAGTACATACCGCGCGAGGTTATCGACTACCTCGTCCGGAAAGAATGCCTGACCATCCGGCTTCCGAACGAGCGCGGCGCCTGCCGGATCGCGGAACGGTAGCATCCGCCCGGCAATACGGGAGACCGCCTTCCAATGCTGTTGAATTGGCGTCACCCCCGTGAAAGCTGGGCGTGAAATATTGACAATTCCTGGGTACTGGGAACCTGCGTCGGGCTTTGCCCTGCGGGTAACGATGGATGAAAATGGTTAGCACGGTTTAGCATGGTTTTCTGAGAGCCATTTTAGGCACTTATCCATTCTATCCGCTACTGACCTTCGGTTCGACTGAGGGCTTGACTGTATTTCCGAACCTGCACGCAGAGGATAAGCGTCCGGCCCAAGCGGCCGCGAAATCTGAATGGGCAACGGGGAAGGAATTCTGGTGTCGAGCATTTTCATCTGTGGGCAGCCGTCGATTTAGAGGTCATGCGGTACCGCAGCCTCTTCAGAATCTTCAAAATATTGAAAAGCCTGGATTACTGCATTTGCGCATAGGTGCAAACGTAAGGGGACGCATGCAACGGTAGGGCGGGGTTTCATCAGCAATTCCCGCTGAGCAGGTGGTAGATAGAGGTATTGGGGTGATGTAGG
>CAYOVG010000020.1:0-37062 GCA_964407285.1 uncultured Syntrophobacteraceae bacterium | reverse complement strand
GGGTGATGTCCGAAGCCGGCGACAGCCTCTACTACATGCGGGCCAGGTACTACGACCCCGCCGTGGGAAGGTTCATCTCCGAAGACCCCATCGGCTTCGCCGGTGGCGATACGAACCTGTACGGGTACGTCCTCAATGATCCCGTCAATGCCGTCGATCCGTCGGGGTTGATGGGTTGGTTAGGTTAAGTCAGACACCTGCTGTGCAAAGAGTAGCAGTGCTGATGGAGAGGTTCGGAAGTCAAATAGCTGGACTATTCCGTTCAGGTGGTGCAGACATCATACAGGGACCTTTTGGTTCTATTCCAATAAATACTCTACAAAATCTGGCAAATTCATCAGGGCCTACGACAACCGTATTTACACGGTTAACTCAAGCGCCAGAAGCGGGAAGAGCTTTATCAGTAGCAGTTGATAACCCTTGCCTGGCAAATGCAGCCAGGCAAGGGGGACAATTGTTTACTGCTAATATACCGAACGCACTCATAAATAGCTTAGAACAAGTTGGCCTCGCAACAAGGTCAACAACCTTAATGGGTTCTACTGTATCAATCGAGATTCGTTTTAGTCCAGCGATAACACAGTATATTGTAAATCTATTTCAATAATGGAGGAACTCGTGAAGTGGTGTTGTGACGGAATAAGGCATATGTTTGAGCAACGTACATTTAGGAGTATCTTTGTCTTTGCTGAAATACCACTAGATAATTCAAGTACAGCTACATTTTGGATAGGAATGCGAAGTGTAAACAAGGCAGATCTCGATAAAATTAAGCTCTTGGGATTACCAAGCCGTATTCCTATTACAATAAATACAAGAGTACCGATTACTTACTGTCCATGGTGTGGAACGAAACTCATAAGATATTATAATAACACCTATAGTCAGTTATTAGATCCAGAGATATCAACCGAGTTTTCAACCTCATAGAGAAGACCAGCGATCACATCTTGATGTTTGATACGGATGGCGCCGGTAAAAGTGATGTAGGGTGGGCACGGATCTTGCCGTGTCCTCGGTTAGTACCCATGGAGCATTTTCTACTTGCATGGATATGTTCTCAATGATCCGATCAATGCGGTGGATCCCTGGGGTCTGTACACGGAAGTTCTGGTTTGGCAACCGGTTGGTTGGGGGACATCTTCGTTTAGTCATGTTTCTGCGAACATAAATGGAACATCATATTCATATGGTCCTAGTGGTATGAGCGTAGAGCCGATAGATGCTTTCATGAAGAGGAATTCCTTTAGAGAAGGAAAGGGTTTAGAGCTTAATTTATCTCCATGTGAGGAGGAAAAGCTTGCTAAACACTTAAATGAATATAATTATCCCTACTTATGGCCGATAATACAATGTATAAGCCCTATTCAATCTGGATTGATCAACAAATTAGGGTACGAGATCAATACTAGTTTAACACCCATTTCGCTTATTGATTCATTAACTGATGCTGGCCTAGTTAACTAACCATTACTCTGCTGCTATTTAAAGCTTCGGTACAAGTTCTCCTTGGGCTAAGGCACTATGGCGTTAATGTAACTTATTATGCTAAGGCTAAAATAATGTCTAAAATGACAGCACTTGTACGTTTATTTTTTTCTATATGTTGCTCCACTGTTATGGTTATGTTTATCGGATGTGATAATAGCCAGATAATGATAATTAAGAAGCAAATAGATGTACTGAAAAATCCATATCCAATGAACTACCCAAGTAGTAATCCTATGCAAAACAGTGTGATAGATGTTCTTAGCAAGGGGGAGAGAGTGAAAATCCTTGGTCATATCTATGGTAAAGACTATTTAGTTTATAAGGTTCGGCTTGGAAATGGAAGAATCGGTTATGTTATCTACATAGAAGATGCTTTTGAAGTGATATCCAAACAAGAGGATCATGGAATTCGGTAGGGAATGCGCGGCTTTTGGCGCCCATCCTGTAATGATTGAAACAGAGAAAGCATTCCGCTTTAGCTGCCTCCTGCTTTTTAGATCGGGTCTGGCGGTCGCAATGAGATCCTTCCAGCCCTTCTTGTCCATCAATGCTTGACGAAGCCCCTTGGCGGTGATCCTCGTGTACTTGAAAGGAGTCTGGAACTTCGGATCAGTATGACTTTCGGGCTCTACCAAAGATCGAATGTCTTCTTTCAGTTGAGGCAATTTCTCCTCGCTCTTGTCTCTGCCCCGAGCAGCGAAGTTGGCCAGACATTCGATTCCGGTTCTCAGTTCATTCAATCCCAGCTCCACTGTCTCACGGTACCAACCAAATACCATCTCTGCCCTGCGAGCACTGCCTCCAAGGTAGTCCAGGGTTACCTGAGCCTCGAAGGCACGTCTCTTGGCGCCCGTCAGTTTGTGAGCTGCATCTTTTATTGTGTGGATATGTTTTTTCGACAACTCTTCCATGGATGTTCTTCTTGCGGTTTGGAAATTCGGAAAAAAATCTGTCCACTACCTGCAAGATATTCATCCTTCGAAGAATTGCCGGTAGGTTATTTCTTTGGAGTTGCCCCAGTTTGCATCTTTATTGAAGAAGGATAGATCAAGCTCCGCTTTTTGAGCTTCGATCAGTTCAAACGGCTGCTGATCAGCGACAGTACTGCTCGACATCTCTTCTCCGGTCAAGTGAATATGCGTACTCACTTCCCCTCGGGTCGGATGCACCTTACATTACTCTTGAGAACTACATGAAGACCAAATCGAAGAATATGGATGACAGGTGGACAAATGATGTCTCCCGCACTGCTCATTGGAACATACGGTTACGCGGCAATCCTCCTGGGAACGGCTATCGAGGGGGAAACCGTACTGATCGCCGCCGGCTTCCTCGCACACAGAGGATACCTCGAACTGAAGTGGGTGCTCCTTATGGCTTTTCTGGGAAGCCTTGCCGCGGACCAGTTGTTTTTCTGCCTTGGGCGCTGGAAAGGACCTTCATTCCTGGAAAAAAGGCCGACCTGGCAACCACGGGCGCAAAGAGTGCAACGCTTGCTCAACCGTCACACGACGGCTTTGGCGGTTGGCTTCCGTTTCCTTTATGGATTGCGCACCGTGGTGCCGTTTGCAATCGGGATGAGTGGAATCGAGACCGGCAAGTTCCTCCTCTTGAATGCGTCAGGGGCGCTGATCTGGGTAGCGGTCATGGGCGGCGCCGGATACGCTTTCGGACAGATACTCGAGGCGCTCCTCGGCGATCTGAAGAAATACGAACTCCCGGTTGTGCTGGCGATTGTCTTATTCGGCGCCGCCGTGTGGCTTTTCCTGCGGAAAAGACCGGCGCTCAAAGGGATTGATGCTTGATGGCTCCGAGGGACAACCGTGAGGGACGACCGCTTCGCCTTCCCGTAATTTTCACTTCGCGCGGTTGAGTCTTGGACTCTTTTTATTCCTTCGACGGCTCCCTTTCGACGAGCAGGCCCTCCATTTCGCGCACCGACCGTACCAGTTGCCGACGGCCTCCGGAGAAGAGCCCGTAGCCGCTGCCGCCCCCCATGGCCGAAGCGTAGCGCACGGCATTGGAATGGATCGTCCATATGTCGGTCCACGTCATTTCAATGGTTTCATCGAAAGGACTGCCGTTGCCGGCGTAGCCCACCGCCAGGTTTCGCTTCCAGATCTCCTCCATGAACCGGGTGGCGGTGTGCGTGGCGGCATTCGTGTACTCTATGGTGTTGAGGAGCTTGTTCCAATGCTCCCGCACCCACGACGCGTCATGGCAGGAAAGGCAGGACCGCTGCATGAGTTCGCGGGCATTCGACCGCTCCTGATCGTTCATGAGAAAGTTTTCGGCGTAGCCTCCGTCGAAGTCGGTGGGGAGGGGCATCTTTTCGCTGTTATGGATAATGGTCGTGTCCGCCCCCCTGGGATGGGGGTGAGCGTAAATCAGCCCATAGATGCGCCAGGGGAGCCGATCCATCATCCGGTGGGTCCGCTCGGCTATAACGGCCCCGTCGGTGTCGGCAAGAAGACTTATGTGGCAGGCCGCGCAGGTCGGGGCGGTAAAATCCTTGCCCGAAGTCCAGGGGACGTTGGTAAAGTTCCACTCCTGGTGCTTCGAGGCAAATATCGTTCCATGCTTGCTCGACTCGTAAACCTGGCCGGCGGGTCCGTTCGCGCCCGAGTGGCACTGCTTGCAGGTATGAGGCTTGCGGGCCGTTTCCATGGAAAAATCATGACGGCCGTGGCATGCCGTACACGCGCCTCGGCTGCCGTCGGGGTTGATGCGGCCGACTCCCTGGTTGGGCCACCCGGAGATGACGGGGAACTCCATCTCGCCGAAATCCGTGGAGCGGAACTCCAATTGCCTGACCGAGAGTTCCGTGCCGTGGCAGTGCAGGCAGGAGTCGGCGTCGGCTGAGTTGTTGGGTATCCTGAGGACAAGTCTCCCTTTATCGATTTCGGGCGTGCCGTTGACGGCGTCCATCATGAGCTGGTACACGCTGTTGCCCACCAGGTTCTTGTGAGCGAACGCCATGAGGTTCCCGCCGAACTGCTCCATTTCTTTCGCGTGGCATGTTCCGCAGTCCCCGGGGGTGACCACGGGATGGACGGTGTGACCGTTGTGGCTGAAACTGTCCTTATGAGTCCGCGGGGAAAGAGTGTGGCACTCGGCGCAGCCGACCACCACACCTCTGAGTCCTTCGGGGACCTCTTGAGCCGACACCTTGCGGCCGTGTCCTTCCACGGCAATCGCCCGCGCGGGCGTGATTTGCCCGTGGCGGCTCTTCTTCCAGGCTTCCACAATGCCCGGATGGAGCGTGGAGTGGCATTCCAGGCACTCCCGGGTCGCATCGCTGACGGCGGTATCGCTATGAACTCTCGCCGATATGAGCATCAAACAGATGGATAAACCGAAGAACACCGACATGCGCACAGCGTTCATATCCGCTTCCTCCATGAATGTGAAAGCCGGTGAATGGGCGAGCGGCGAACACTCTGACGGAACCGGCTGCCGGTTCCGTATCCCGGGTCTCTTCTATCAGCTTCGGGTCCGTCGATCAAGGAGAAAGCCGGGGGCGTGACGCTGCCGGGCGTTGATAAAGCGCCGGTGAACTGCTATTCTTTATGAAGGCCGACAGCGGGGGATTCCGGCGCCGCAGCCTGGAAACCGGCAGTTGCAGGCGGCGAGTCCGGGATGGGTGAATGCAGGGCGTTGTCCGCCGATTGAGCTTACCGGGGAGCGGAAATCATGCTGAAAGAGATTTGCGGCGTCAGGCAGATCGAGGGTGAGTCGAGAAGGCGTTGGTTTAGCGACGAGGCGAGTGAACTGGACCTGATCGTGTGGTTCGATGAATCCGATGAAGTCATCGAGTTCGAACTGAACTATACCCATTCGGGAAGCGAACGCGCCATCAGGTGGCGCAAGGATTCGGGGTACGCTCATTTCAAGGTGGATGACGGGGAAAACCGTCCGGGTAAGCCGAAAAGCTCTCCAACGCTGATGTCCGACGGGCCGTTTCCGTACCGGACCGTCGCGGAGACTTTCATGGCGAAGAGCGGACACATCGAAAGCGGCCTGTGCGATTTCATTCACCGGCAGTTGATGCGGTATGGAACAAGGCCTTGATGGCCGTTTCGGCTGGATTACGGGCTGGAATGTGAACAAGAAGGCGGGCGGCGCTGCCGTGACGGAAGCCGGTGGTCGAATATCGGACGTCGGAGGCATGCGGCCCCAGTCCGACTTCCGACCACCGATCTCTGCTCCGGTGGGCGATGCTTCGCTCAAGCCCGTCCCATGTGTGGCGCGAGGTTCGAAAAATAGCCGACGCATGCTGTGAACGGTTGAAATCCCGGCTTTAGACGCGGAGGGTTAGATGGATGTGCGGGACGAGAAAAACAAGGAGCCGGTGGATTCCGGCAAGGAGGATGAGAAGAAGGCCGAAGAGAAGCTTTCGTTGCCTCAACTCGTGCAGCAGATGACGGTGACGCAAAAAGCCCAGTTCGCGATGAAGGGCAACAAGGAAGTGCGAATGTTTCTCATTCGCGACGCCAACAAGGTGGTTCAAATGGGCGTCATCAACAACGAGCAGATTTCGGACAGTGAAGTGATAACCATCGCCAACTCCAGGAATGTCGATGAGGAAGTGCTGCGCAGGATTGCGGGCCGCCGCGAATGGATGAAAGTCCATGAAATCAGGGCTTCGCTGGTGAAAAACCCCAAGACCCCCATCACTATTTCGATGAAGCTCATACCGACTCTGCTTCCCCAGGAACTGAAGCATATCGCCAAGAGCAAGTCCGTGCCCACGGCGGTGGCTCAGGCGGCCAGAAGGCGCCTTCTCAGCAAAGAATAGAGGTAAAAAAGAATGACCGACACGATTCATGAGAAATCAGGACTTGCAGGCGGCGGATGCGGATGGAAGGCGGCCGTCGTAACGGTCAGCGACCGGGGAGCGAAGGGAGAGCGGCAGGACGCTTCGGGAAAGGCCTTATCCGAGCGCCTGGAGGCGGAGGGCTTCGACGTCGGGTTCTATACCGTGGTCCCCGATGAAGCGTCCGAGATTTCGGCGGCGCTCACCAGGCTTGCGGATGAGGACAGGGTTTCCCTGATCGTGACCACGGGCGGGACGGGCGTTTCCCCGAGGGATGTCACCCCGGAGGCCACCCTGGCGGTGGTGGAGCGTACGGTCCCCGGAATGGCGGAAGCGATGCGGGCGGCGAGCCTCGCAAAAACTCCCCACGCCATGATTTCCCGCGCCGTGGCGGGTATCCGCGGAACCACGCTCATTATCAATCTTCCCGGCAGTCCCAAAGGCGCCGTTGAAAACCTGAGCGCCGTACTGCCCGCTCTTCCCCACGCCCTGGAAAAGATCGCGGGAGATCCTTCCGAATGCGCATCGGCCTGATCCCACCCGGATAATCAAACAGATGCCGGACGGGAGCGCAGCCCATCCGGCATCGAGCATCCGGTATCCGTCAGTCTCCACAGCCTGTCTATGTATCGCTTTCGGGGCCGCGGGGGCGAATCTCGGCCCTCTTGAGCGTGTACTTGCTGATGATTTCATCCTTCTTGCTGTTGTAGGCGGCGTTGATGGCTTCAATGCCCGCATCGGCCTGAAAGACCCGGGCCTCGGCCTCTTCGGCCTTCCTCAACTGCTGTTCGATCGTGGGCTCTATCCGCCAGCCGGCATCTCCACCCTTCTTGTAGTATGCAAAGATCTCGGCTCCCAGCGACACGAAAATCCTGTCCAGGTGCTTCTGGGCATTACACTTTCTCCAGGCCTGGAACTGTATGCTGAAGGACTTGTTGAGCCAGTTCATCGAAATATAGCCATATTGCAATATGTAATACCCGACCTTTCCGGCCATCACCAGAATACTGTCCACAACGCTGTTCATCTCTCCTCCTTGAATTCCGCCGACGTGTCCGCGTGGCGGTTACCGCAGTGTAATCTTTCAAAGGGACCATCCCAATACATCATGCAACCTCCCGGTCATCCTCCCGGGGTGGCTGCCTCTCCAATAAATCCTTCGGCAACGGGGGCAGTCAAAAAAACGGGCATTCGTCTCATATACGTATTCCGGGACCGATGCAAACGCATCTTCACGGGCCATGGACCGTAACGGCTCATTGCAGAGAATACAGCGGTGAAGAAGCCTGACCTCCCGCGGATTGATTTCCAGCGCCGATACAACCTCGCGAAGCTGTTCCATCGGATCGTCGACCGTCACCCGGACCACGCCGGGTTGCCCGCGCCAGCGGTGATTCCGCGTTATCGGAATCCGATTCTCTCTAAAGTACTCCTCCAGTTGTTCCCTGCGCCGGAAACGCTCGTACCGGGCGTCAAAACCGAGCACCCTCAACCATTTTGCCACTTTTCCCAGCATGCTATCAACAACAAAACGTCTGTGCGGAGATGTTTTTTCGCTCATCGCGGCTCCCCGTCCAGGTTCACCCTGCGGATTCCCTCCGCGGACGGAGGAAAGAACGAGGAATCCTCCAGCGCAAGCGCCCTCTCGAGCTGGACGGGAGTCACCTCCATCTGCCATCGTGATGATGTAAAGGTAATCTTTTCGGGAATATTTTGAACCGGCTCGAGTTCCACCTTCGGTTCGTACCGGACCGTGATGTCGTCGCCTCCGCCGAGGATGCTGATCATATTCAGGGCCATGGGGTTGGAGGAAAATTCCCAGACGAACCTCAAGCCCGTTTTGGGGTCCCTCGAAAAGGCGGTATATCTTCCGGGCAGGGAAGAAGACACCTGGAAATCGGCGTTCAAATGGTTGAGCGGAACACCGGCGAAAAGGCCGTATTCGAACACTTCGGGAGGAATGGTGATTCCGAGAAAGTAGTCTATCAGCGTCTGGGCGTCGGCAGCCGTGAACACGGCGCTTTCCGAGGGTATCCACAGCGTGGTTTCACGCGGGTTCATCACCAGGACCCCGACCGTCTGACCGAAAGGATTGGTCGCTTCCAGCCGGAAATGACCCGGCACCCTGGCGACGGCGAAAGCCTGGAAGCGGTTCTTTCCTTTCGGCCCCTCCGCTCGAATGCGTAAGTTGGCCTGAAAGGCGTCCCATGCTTCCGCTCTCTGCCGAAGCATGGAAATCCATTCGCTACGGGATACCTCCGGGACATAGCCCGCGCGCGCCGGCGCAACGGCGGCCGTGCGCGGCGCGCATCCTCCCGCAAGGAGCAGGAATGCGCTCGCCAGGAGGAAGAGCGCCCGCGCGAAACCGCGGGACCCGAACCGCGTATATCCACTATTTGTCAAACAACAGGAGCAGCGCGGAAGCCCTGGCCGCCCGGCGCGCGCTCTACCGTATGGAATCGAGTTTTTCCTGTAGCCTGTCGGGTTCTTCATGATTGTTGTCCAGGGCTTTCCGGTAGGCATCCCGCGCCTTGTCCTTCTTGCCCAGATTCTTGTAGATATCGCCAAGATGTTCGTTGATGACCGGGTCGTCCGGCGCCTGCTTGATGACGTCCTGCATCAGTTTCAACGCCTTTTGCGACTGCCCCATTTTATGGTACACCCACGCGAGGCTATCCAGAATATAGGCATCGTTCGGTTCCGACCGCAACGCCGCGTCGATGAATGCCTTGGCTTCATTCAACCGGATTCCCATATCAGCATAAGTATATCCGATATAATTGAGAGCGTTTGCATTATCGGGATCGACCTCCAGAATTTTGCGCATAACCCCGATGGCCTCTTCCTTCTTGTTGATGCGATCGAGGATGATTCCCTTTCTAAAGAGAATGTCCACGTCCTTGGGGGCCTTCTCGAGCCCCTTGTCCAGTTCCTGTACGGCCTTGCCGTATTCCTTCATGTCCTCATACAAAATGCCCGTGTAGAGGTAGAGGTCGGACGCATCGGGTTTTTGGGCCACCGCCTGCCGGAGTATTTCCAGACCGCCCTGAAAGTCCTTGTTCTTTGCGGCCAGGAGCGCCAGCCGGACCTGCGCCGCGCTCCAGAGACTGCTGTTTACGGGTATCGACCGGTAGTTGAGGACCGCCTTCTCCGAGCTTCCTTCGTCATCGTAAGCGGACGCCAGGTAGTAAAGGGCCTGGTCGTACTGAGGCTGGTCCTTCACGATGGAGCTCAGATCGTCGATGGCCTCGCCTCGCTTGCCCTGCTGAAGGTGGATGATCCCGATCTTGAGGCGGCTTTCGAAATCCTTCCGGTTGCGCCGCAGGAGGTTTCTGAACTGCTCCAGCGCCTCATCGTACCTTTCCTGGCGCATGAAGAGGTTGCCGAGCCGCGTATGAGCATTGACGCTCTCCGGGTTGGCGGCGATGATGCGCCGATAGGTCTTCTCCGCCTCCTCGACCTGCTCCGTGATTTCGTAGATGTAGGCGAGATCGAGCAGGGCGAACTCGGAATTGGGCGCCATTTTCAGGACGTCCTTGAGGATGGCTTCCGCCTGGTCATAGAACTTCATGTCCAGAAAGATGTGCGCCTTGTAATAGAGGGCCGTCGGATTGTCCGGAACCATGCTCTGAAACTTGTTGAGAATGTCGAGAGCCTCTGTGTAGCGGCCCTCCTGCGCGTACAGGGTCCCGAGCAGCAGGTACACCGTCTCGTCCGACGGGTTCAGCTCGATCACGCGCCTGTAGGCGTTGATCGCCTTGGAATTGTCCCCCGTTCCCGCATGGATCCTTCCGAGCAGCATGAAGGCCTGCTCGTAGTCCGGCTTCAACTGGGCGGCCTGCTCCGCCAGTTGCAGGGCGGCGTCCACCTTGCCCTGCCGGATATACAGAATGGCCAGTTCCGTAAGCAGTGAAGGCGAATCCGGGTCTTGCTCGGCGATCGCCTGGTAGATCTCGGTCGCTTTGTCCAGTTGGTTGCCCGCAATGTACTGCTGGGCCAACAGGTATTCATAGTAGAGCCTGGCACGCGGGGGAGACTCGGGTGAAGAAGAGCCGTCTTGTTTCCCCTGGATGTTCCTCATGATCGTGCAACTCGACAGGAGAAATCCGATGCACAGAACAGTGCACCACTGCTTCAGAGAACCCATTGAAATTCCTTGCTAAGGATTAGGAAAAGTTATTGAAAACAATAAAATATACCTGCAGGGAGTAGAGTAATACATTTGAAATACCCAGTCAATCCCTTCCACAAAGCGTTGGGAACGTAAGGTACGAATCCGCAACGACGAATTCAAATATTTATCGGGAATGTCGATTTTTGTAAAGAGCTTCGCATTCGAATTTTTCTGTTTCCGGCAATCGTCTCCCGGTTTAGTCTTACAGGGAAAGCGGGGGCGTCCCCCGGACTTTTTTTCGGGGGGAAGCGTGCATATATTGAAGCCCGAACGAGACCGGACAACCAGGGGAATTAAAGGAATGGAAGCGATCATGCAGTATCCTAAGTTGCGTTATGGGTTGGAAGCAGTTCCGGCAATGCATCAGAACCAGGAAGTGATCCTGTTGCGGGACCGGCTCGGCTATTGCGAGAGTTCCCTCTTAATCAGCCCGGCTTTATTGGGGCTTTTGACGCTGATGGACGGGAGAAATTCCGTTCGCGACCTCCAGGCCCACTATTTTCGTTCTACCGGGGAGATGCTGTTCACCGAGACGCTGGAGGACGTGCTGAGCAAGCTCGACGAACATCTCTTTCTCGAGAACGACCGGTTCATAGGCCATGTCGCCCGGATCGCGGCATCTTTTCGTGATGATCCGATTCGCCACATGGCCCTGGCGGGGAGGAGCTACCCCGATTCGCCCGCGGAGCTGCGCCGCCGGTTGGACGGGTTTTTTTCGACCGAAAACGGCGGTCCCGGACCGCCCCGTCCCGGCGCGTGCGACAAGCCGTTGGCGGCCCTGGTGGCCCCGCACATAGATCTCGACGCAGGCGGAGCGACTTTCGCCCACGCCTACAAGGCGCTCGGCGAAGCCCCCGCGCTCCACACCTGGGTGGTCCTGGGGACGGGGCATGAGCCGGCGGACAATTTGTTCGCTCTGACCGAAAAAGACTTCGAGACGCCCCTCGGACTGGTGAAGTGCGACCGGGCGTTTTGCCGGGAACTGGTCGAACGGTCCTCCCGCGACATCAAGGCTTCCGAATACAACCACCGGCAGGAGCATACCATCGAGTTCCAGGCCGTCTTTCTCGCCCACCTGCAGCCGGAAGCCCTCATCGTACCGTTGCTGTGCTCCTTTTCGCACCGGGAGTGGGAGAGCGACGGGGGCTACATCGATGAAATCGCGACGCTCCTGGGGCGCATTGCCGACGAAAGCCCCTACCCGGTAGGGTTCCTCGCCAGTGTGGATCTCGCCCATGTGGGGCCGCGCTATGGAGATTCGTTCCAGCCTCATAACGGCGTCGTGAGGGAGCACCTGGAAGCGGACAGGGTGCTGATGGAATGCCTGGAGAGGTGCGATCCGGCGGATTTCATGCGGCTCATCAGCCGCGAGGACAACCGGCGAAACGTGTGCGGGGTTGCGCCCCTTTACGTGCTGGCCAGGGTCCTGGAGGGCCGGGCCAGGGGGAGACTCCTGCACCACGGCTTCGCCACGGTCGACGGGCGCAATTCCTTCGTGACCTTCGCGGGCATGGCGTTCGAGAGGGTGTAGATCCGCACACGTTCTTACGGTTATTGACAGGATTGGCGGGACGGGGAACCGACTGATGGTGAAAACATCCCGTCATTCCTGCAAATCCTGTCAATCCTGTCAAGGGAGTGTTAGACGGGCTTTTGCCGTCGTGAGCTATGATCCCGGGGGGAAAGCCACCACGTCGTCCATGTGAGGAGCGTCGGTGAGAAGCATCACCAGCCGGTCCACGCCCAGGGCGATACCCGCGCAGTCGGGGAGATGCTCCAGGCTTTCGAGGAACGCTTCCGGGAGAGGGTAAACCGTGCGCCCCGCCCGGCGGCGGGCTTCCAGGTCGGCTATGAAGCGCCGTCTTTGCTCCACGGGGTCCGTCAGTTCGCTGAATCCGTTGGCCAGTTCCATGCCCGCCCAGTATAGCTCGAACCTTTCCGCAACGGTCGGGTCGCCGGGCTTTAGGCGGGCCAGCGCCGCCTGAGCGGCGGGATAGTCCGTGAGGAAGCATGGGGACGGGTATCCGAGGTGAGGTTCCACCTTTTCCACGAGGTCCGGGTCGAACCGGTCGGGGTCCGGGTCCGCGCCCGGTTCCCAGCCCGCGAAGAGCCGGAAGGCCTCCCGAACGGTGTAGCTCCCCCAGGGAGCGTCCACGAGAAGGGGAGCGCCCCGGTATGACGCGCCGGCCCGGCATCCCACTGCCTCGCAGACGCATTGCAGCAGTTCGCGGCAGTCCTGCTGCAGCGCCGTATAGTCGGCCCCCGCGCGGTACCATTCCAGTAGGGTGAACTCGGGATGGTGGCGGCGGCCGGATTCCCCGCGACGGAATACGGGACCGATCTGAAAGATTTTTTCATATCCGGCCGCCAGCAATCGTTTCATGTAGAGTTCGGGACTGGTGGCCAGGAACCATCCGTCCGACGGGACGGCGTCAATGTGGACTTCGGGAGCGGGGGACGGGGTGCGGAGGGGCGTCTGGACCTCCAGAAAGCCCTTCTCCAGGAAAAATCCCCGTAGCGACATCAATATTCGGCTGCGCGCCTCCAGGCGGGAACGCCCGGATGCAGGCGATCGTCTTTCCGCCATCATTACCGGCCTGACTTCACTCTTTCCACGTATTGCCCCGTGCGGGTGTCCAGCTTCAGGACTTCACCCTCCTCGATGAAGAGCGGAACCTGGAGGACGAGGCCCGTTTCCATCGTCACCGGCTTGGTGGCGCCCGATGCGGTGTCTCCCTTGATGCCGGGGTCCGCCTTCACCACTTTGAGTTCCACGAAGTTGGGAAGATCGATCCCTATGGGACGCCCCTGGAAGAGGAGCATATCGACTTTGAGGTTTTCGGTGAGAAAGTTGGCCGCATCTCCCACCTGCTGTTCGGGGACTTCTATCTGCTCGTAGCTGCTGGTGTTCATGAAACAGTACCGCTCGCCCTCCCTGTAAAGATATTCCATTTCCTGTTCTTCCAGGTCCGCGGAGTTGAACTTGTCGCCGGAGCGGTACGTCCGGTCGAACTGGGAGCCCGTGATCATATTCTTGAGGCGGCAGCGGTAGAGCGCCTGTCCCTTTCCCGGTTTCGAGAACTCGAAATCCACTATGATGTATGGTTCTCCATCGATCTCCAGTTTCAAACCCTTTCTCAAATCACCTGCTGTAAGTACCGATCCCATGGCGCATGATCCTTTCTCTCGTTATTGATCTCGATTATTTGAAACAGCATATCATAATAAGTTGATAAACTCGAACGGGTCAAGATTCTATCGCTGTTCCACGGAAATTGGAATTCAGTTTCAATATAGCACCGCCGGGAAATGCAATCAATCCAGCGCCGTTTCGACCGCGGATTCGTGGAAATTGCCGAAAAATTCGGCTTCCTTCACGAATTGGCTTGAAATCCCGACTCATTCCGCATTAAAAGAGACTTCATAAATCATTTTGGGAAGAATGCAAAAATAGTAGTGATGTTGGGAAAGTTTCGTAACAGCAGTGGGGGGAAGCCATGGAGTTCCATAAGTGCAGCCTGCGAGAGAACGGAAGCCGGACCGGGCAGTATCGGCTTTTCAGCGATTACTCGAAAGAAACCATCGCGTTTGAGGGGGAGTTGATAGCCGAAGTCGAGAGTCCGATTTACATGTTTCCGGAAACCCGGAACTGGAATAAACGCATCATCCGTCTCTACAAGGCAGGCAACAGCTCGTACATCTACCAGAGTGTCGATCACTGGGCGCGCTGCCCCTCACCCGATTCACCGCACCAAAACGTGATGAGATTCGACGACGCCCACAAAATGCTTTGCGTGCTCCTCCAGGATTTGGGAGATCGGGCCGTGCTCGATACCGATGTGAGGCTTATCCTGGCGGCCATGAAAAGGGACGAAGCCGTTATGGACGCCGTGGAGGCGCTCAGGCGCAGACCTTCGGGCAGGAGGCGCGGATAGTATCCTTGCTTTGTTTGTTCCGACGAAGGATTCGCTGATGAAACGCATTCTCATCGTGGACGACGAAGAACAGTTCTGCTTGATGGTCCGGGATTTTCTCAAGTTGAACGGCTATACGTGCGCGGTGGCCGCGAATGGGAGCCGCGCCTTGGAGATACTGAGCCGTGAATCGTGCGATCTTCTCATATCCGATATACGGATGGAGGGGATGGACGGCCTGGAACTGGCGCGCAAGACCCGAGCCGGCTATGAGGGGCTGGGCATTATCGTCATGACGGGGCATGCGGCGGAATACCCGTACAGCGAGATCATCGAAGCCGGAGCGGACGATTTCATCGCGAAGCCGTTCAGCATGGGGGAGCTGAAGGCGAAGATCCAACGTATTGAACGGGAAAACCGCAACCTCCGGAAATTGCGCGAAACGAATGAAGCCCTTTCGTGGGAAGTGGCGGTGAACGCGTCGGTCGCCGAGCTTTCCGAAGCCCTGCTGTCTTCGATGCCGATCGAGGACATAACTTCGCTCGTTCTGAGGCGAGCGCGGGAGCTTACCGGGAGTTCCCTGGTTTACGGCGGGTATCTCGACCGGAAGACGGGGTGCTTCATCGGTTCCGGGCCTGCGGCCGGAGCCTTCGGGAAGCTTCTCGATCCGGATGAGAGCATGGCTTTTGATGAATGTTCGAAACTGCGGGATTGGGTGCTGGAAAACCGCAAACCCCTGGTCATTGGCACCGTGCGCGACGCATCTTTGTCCTCGATGTTTCCCCTCGGCCTTTCGGCCGTCAGGACCTTCCTTTCCGTACCCGCCATGGTCGGCGACAGACTCCTGGGGCTGATCTCCCTGGCCAATGCGGAGTACGGCTATCCGGATAGGTTTCTCACCGTGGTCAATCGCCTGGCTGCTGTTTATGCTCTGGCCGTCCAACGCAAATGGTCCGAGGAGGAATTGAACGACCACCGGTTCCACCTGGAGGAACTGGTGGAGGAGCGCACCCGTGCGCTGTCCTCCGCCAATGATATGCTGCAGAGGGAAATCGCGGAACGCAAACTTGTGGAAGAGGCCCTGCGGCGCGCCAAGGAAGAATGGGAGCGCACCTTCGACAGTGTGCCGGACCTCATCGCCGTGCTGGACAGGGAACACCGTTTTCTGAAAATGAACAAGGCGATGGCGGACCGCCTGGGAATCCGGCCCGAGCAGGGAGTGGGATTGCCGTGCCATCGCGTTATGCACGTCGGCGGCAGCCCCATTCTGAATTGCCCTTACACCAGGATGCTGGCCGAAGACCGCGAAGTTCACGGTCGAGACCTACGAGGAGCGTCTCCACGGTTACTTTCTCATCACCGTTACCCCGTTCTACGACGACCGGGGGGAATTGATCGGAGGCATCCATATCGCCAGGGACATCACGGCGAGGAAGGAGATGGAGAACGCCCTGAGAGCGGCTCGGGACGAACTGGAGACCAGGGTCCGCGAGCGGACGGCGGAACTGGCGATGTCCAACGTTCAATTGAGACGCGAAGTGGATGAGCGCAAGAGGGCCGAAAGGGCGCTCCGCCAATCCGAACGCTTTCTTCAGTCTTCCGTCGATGCGCTCTCGGCTCACATAGCCGTCCTGGATGAGAAGGGAGTTATCACGTTCGTCAACAAGGCCTGGAGAAGCTTTGCCGAAGAAAACGCCTTTCGGGCGGGAAATCACGGGATCGGGCTGAATTACCTGGGTGCGTGCGAGTCCGCTGTCGGCGAATATTCGAACGACGCCATGGCCGTGGCGGAAGGCATCCGCAAGGTCGTAAGCCGTGCGGCCGACGAATTCCACCTGGAGTATTGCATTGAATTGCTGGAGCAAACGCGCTGGTTCCTGGTGAGAGTCACCCGTTTCGAGGGGGAAGGTCCCGTGCGCGTGGCCGTGGCGCACGAGGAGATCACCGAGAGAAAGCGCATAGAGGAGCAGTTGCTCCATGACGCTTTCCACGATTCCCTGACCGGCCTGGCGAATCGCGCGCTGTTCATGGACCGCCTGAATCATGCGGCCGGCCGCGCCCGGCGGCGTAGCGGGTACCTGTTCGCCGTCCTGTTCCTGGATCTCGATCATTTCAAACTCATCAACGACAGCCTCGGCCATATGGCGGGCGACCAGTTGCTCGTCGCCATGGCGGCGCGTATTCAAGCCTGCATCCGATCCAGCGATACCCTGGCGCGTCTCGGCGGCGACGAGTTCACCATCCTGCTCGACGACATCAAGGACATAAGCGAGGCCCCCCGGTTTGCCGACAGGATCCAGGGAGTTTTGAATCAGCCCTTTCGCCTGGGAGACCGCGATATATTCACCACGGTGAGCATCGGAATAGCCTTGAGCGAGACCGGTTACGCGCGGGCGGAAGACCTCCTGCGCGATGCGGACACGGCCATGTATCGCGCAAAGGCGCTGGGCAGGGCGCGCCACGAGATGTTCGACAAGGATATGCACACCCAGGTGGTGAAGCGCATACAGATGGAGACGGACCTGCGCAGGGCCATCGACAATCGGGATTTCGTGCTGCACTATCAGCCGGTGGTGGCGCTCGATACGGGGGAAATCGCCGGTTTCGAGGCTCTCATCAGGTTTCGGCACCCCGAACACGGGCTTATCATGCCGATGGAGTTCATTCCCCTTGCGGAGGAGACGGGCCTGATCGCGCCCATCGGTCTGTGGGTGATAGAGGAAGCATGCAGCCGGATGAGGGAGTGGCACGGCAGGTACCCGGATGCGGGACGCCTGATGATAGGCGTCAATCTGTCGGGAAGACAGATAAGGGAATCCGACCTGGTCGATCAAATCGAGCATGTTTTGAAGGAGACGGGCATCAGCGCGTCGAGTGTGAAGCTGGAAATAACGGAGAGCGTCATAATGGAACACGCCGAGTCGACCATCGTGCTGCTGTCCAGGCTCAAAGCCCTGGGGGTCCAGTTGTCCGTCGATGATTTCGGAACGGGTTACTCCTCGCTCAGTTACCTGCATCGCTTCCCCATAGATATACTCAAGATCGACCGCTCCTTTGTGGGCAACATGATCCTGGGTAACGAAAACCACGAGATCGTGCGAACGATCATATCTCTTGCGCACAACCTGGGACTTAAGCTGATCGCCGAGGGGCCGGAAACGGAGGACCAGGTGTCTCAGCTTCGGAGCCTCGGTTGCGAGTACGGACAGGGCTTTTTCTTCTCCAGGCCCGTGGATGCCGAAAGAGCCGAGAGTCTGATCGCGGGACGAACCCGGTACTTCGATCCTTATGTAGAAGCGGCTGCCGGCCGCGACCGGGCTGTCGGAACGCAACAGGCCGGCCGGCAGCCGCAATCGCACGGCAGAAGTCGGGATTCCACCCGTTCACGGTAGAACGGTATAGATGTTGATGACCTGATGTACCATGTATGGCTCGGGTCATGTGAAGGCGCTGAGATTATCGTTCGAACGGTGAAAGATACAGTGCTCATGATCGTGCAT
Organism: uncultured Syntrophobacteraceae bacterium; assembly: GCA_964407285.1. Taxonomy (GTDB): domain Bacteria; phylum Desulfobacterota; class Syntrophobacteria; order Syntrophobacterales; family Syntrophobacteraceae; genus CAYOVG01. Next base: position 19,167 of record CAYOVG010000020.1, on the reverse strand, counting down.
GGAATCAAGGCAAAATTGAAGCCTTACTTGCTCTGCTTCCTCGTGTTGCTGGCCGGCGTCGGCAACGCTCACGGTGAAGACGTCGAATCGGACGAGCGGACCGTTCGAATCGGCGTACTCGCCAGGAGGAGCGTCGAGGAATGCCTGAAAATCTGGACCCCGACAGCGGACTATCTTTCCTCCCGGATTACCGGAACAAAGTTCGAGATAGTCCCTCTCGGTTACGATCGCGTCTTTGCCGGCGTAAAGGATCGACGGGTTGACTTCCTGGTAGCCAACCCGTACCTGTTCGTGCAGTTGCAGGCTCAATACGGACTGGCTCCCATAGCCACAATGAGGTTCGGCCCACCCGGCAAGAGCGCCGCGGTTTTTGCCGGGGCCATTGTCTGCGGGGCGGACAGGGCTGATATCGATTCCATTGAAGACCTTCGGGGAAAGTCGTTCGTGGGGGTCGATGAAATATCTTTCGGAGGATGGATCGCGGTATGGCGTGAAGTACACGACAAGGGGATAGATCCTTACCGGGACTTCTCGAGCCTGTCTTTCACCGGGTCGCATGATGAAGCAGTACGCGCCGTTTTGGACGGCCGCGCCGATGCGGGCTCCATTGCCGCTCCGCTTCTCGAAACGATGATCGAAGAAGGGAAGGTCCCTCCCGGCGCACTGAAGGTCGTTAATCAGCAGCAGCACGCGGAGTTTCCTTTTCTTCACAGCACGAGGATCTATCCGCATTGGTCCTTCGCCAGGCTGGAACACGTCCCGTCGGATCTGGCGGAAAGTGTTTGCGTGGCGCTGCTCGGCATTCCCGGGGACAGCGAGGCGGCGGAAACGGCGGGAAATGTTGGCTGGACCGTTCCCCTGCATTACGGGGCCGTCGAGGAATGCCTGAAGGACCTGCACCTGGGCATCTACAAGGACCATGGAAGAATTACATTCGCCTCTCTCGTTCGGCAATATCGCTGGTGGATTGTGACGGCGCTTTCCGGGATGCTCGTGTTGATCGTCTACCAGGTCCAGAGCGCCTACGTGAAGAAGAAATTGAAGAGCGCCAAGCTCGCCCTGGAAGCTGAAATCGTTGAGCGCAAGCTGAGCGAAGAACGGCTCAGAACGGTAACGAATCACAATAGATTGATCCTGGAGAGCGCGGGGCAGGGGATCTTCGGAATCGACCGCGCCGGCAAGGTGACGTTCGCAAATCCGGCGGCAGCCCGGATGCTCCAATACGAAGTCGAAGATCTCGTCGGCAGTCGCCATCACGACCGGGTCCATCACACAAAAGCCGACGGACAGCCCTACCCGGTGGAAGAGTGCCCGATTTACGGGGCCATTGTTAGTGGAAGGAGCGGCAGCGGAGCCGACGAAGTTTTCTGGAGAAAGGACGGCGCGGCGATTCCGATCGAGTACGTGAGCACTCCCATCATGGAACATGGCGAGCCGACGGGCGCCGTGGTCGTCTTCAACGACATCGGCGAACGGCTGAAGGTGAGGGCCCGGTTGCAGCATCTCGTGGCCCTGCAGGAAGTCGTGTTGGAAAACGTCCAGGCGGGCATTGCCTTTCTCAGGGAGAGGAAGTTCGTCTGGCTCAACGGCGAAATGAGCAGGATGTTCGGGTACGGCGGGGAGGAATTGCTCGGAAAAACCACCGAGGTCCTCTATCCGACGAAACTTGAATACGATGCGAGTGGAGAAGAGGCCTACACCGTCCTCTCACAGGGTTCCGTCCACCACTTCGAGCGGATGATGAAGAAGAAAGACGGAACGCTGTTCTGGTGCGGCATTACGGGGAAAGCCGTCGCCGTCGATCGCGATAAGGTGGACGGCTCCATATGGATACTGCAGGACAGGTCGCGGGCGAAGCGTGTCCAGGCCGATCTGATAGCCGCCAAGAATGCCGCGGAGGCCGCGAACCGGGCAAAGAGCAATTTCCTGGCGAATGTAACCCATGAACTGCGCACTCCTCTCAACGCCATCATCGGATTCAGCGAACTGGTCCTCGACGAAAGGTCGGGCTCCCTCGATGAGGCTCAGAAGGAGTACATCGGGTACGTGAGGGACAGCGGCCGCCAACTGCTGGCGATCGTAAACGATATCCTGGAATTCGCCCGGATCGAATCGGGGGTGGTGGAGGTGACGCCTTCGGATGTCGAACTTCACCGGCTCATCTCCGATTGTGTGTCGGTGGTCGGAGACGAGGCCGCGATAAACGACATCAAGCTCGACCTGGATCTCGGGGAATCTCCCGTTGTAGTCAAGGCTGACTCCAGGAAACTCAAGAAAGCTATTTGCAGCCTCCTGGCCAATGCGGTCAAATTCACTTCTCCGGGAGGACGCATACGGGTCGAGGCCAGGCGCGCGGACGTGGAGGATCTGGACAATCTCCGGATACCTGGGGATATGGCCGACGGCCTCATGCAATCCGGTTCGAAGAGCTTCATCGAAATCAGTATTTCCGACTCCGGAATCGGTATCGACGAATCGGACCTCGATCGTATCTTCACCCTGTTCGAACAGGGCGACAACTCCGCCACCAGGAAATACGGTGGGACCGGCCTGGGACTGTCCTTGACGAGAGGGCTGGTGGAGATTCACGGCGGAAAGGTGTGGGCCGAGAGTGAAGGGGAGGGCAGGGGAAGTACTTTTCGGATGGTGCTTCCTTCGTGATCCATGTAATATTCGTAATCGTGATGATGTTCGTAATCGTGAGAGTTGCGGGTTGCGGTTGGAGCGGTTGGAAGAGGTTGCGCTTCCATCGGAAGGGAACCGGACAGAGGATTTGCCATGCCTGACGATATGAGCAAGAGGTCCATTCTGGTTGTAGAGGATGATCCGCTGAGCATGAAGCTTACGCGCAAGATCTTGGAATTGGAAGGCTATCGGGTTATCGAAGCAACGGATGGCGTGAGTGGGGTCGAGACCGCTCAACAGGCGCGACCGGACCTGATCATTCTCGATGTCGGCCTGTCCGGTATCGATGGCCTTACCGCCGCAAGAATGCTCAAACAGGACAGCCGGACAAGCCACATACCGGTTCTCGCGGTGACCGCGTTCGCCATGAGAGGGGACAAGGAACGGGTACTCGAGGCGGGCTACGACGCATACATGACCAAACCGATCAACGCAAAGGCTCTCATTTCGCGGGTGAGACAATTTCTGAGTTGAAACCGTCCGCTCATATTCGGGCACAATCGAATCGCGCATCTTTCCGAAATCAGCAGGTGATCTTCTCGTCGAAGTGCACTTTGTTTCCGCCCAGTTGGTGCTTCACGTGGTAGAGTGCGTCGTCGGCGCGGCGGACCATGTGCTCGATGTCCTGATCTATGTCGCCGGTCTCGGTCCTGAAGCAGGCAATGCCGATGGAAATGGACGTGGGTTCGAAACCCAGTTGGGAGTAGCTGTGCCGGATGCGTTCGGCGACGGTAAAGGACTGGTCGATCTGCAGATAGGGCAGCAGCACGGTGAATTCGTCGCCGCCGTAGCGAAACGCGCTGTCCACGTGTTTTCGGATGCACGAGTTCAAAATGCCGGAGAATTCCACCAGGAGCGTATCCCCGGCCTGGTGGCCCCGCGTGTCGTTGTACTCCTTGAAACGATCGATATCAATAAAGAAAATGAACAATGGGTGGTGGTATCTGACCGTCCGGACGGCTTCCTTCCTCAGCATCTGTTCGAACCATCGGCGGTTGTAAAGCCCCGTGAGCGGGTCGAGAACCGCAAGGCGCTCCAGCATGATGCGCTGGTTCCTCTCCCGGATGAGACGGTTGAGCTTCGCTTCGAGTTCGTTCAGGGTGAACGGCTTCGTAATGAAGTCCGACGCGCCGGCGGCGATCACGTCGGTGTAGCGGTACTTCAGCGTATGTCCCGTGATGGCGATAATCTCGACATTGGACCGCTCCTCGATCAGGCGTTTCATCAACTCCAGCCCGTCCATGCGCGGCATGTCCATATCGGTAATCACTATACCGAAGCCGCGGTCCCGGAACTTGCCGAGGGCGTCTTCGGCATCCCTTGCCGTAACGACTTCATGCCCCATATCCGACAGGGCTTCAGCCAGTAGTTCCCTTACCTGGGGCTCGTCATCGACTACGAGAATGGTCTGAGGAGTAACGTCTGCCGTAAAACCCTTAAATTCCATCGTGGCTTCCTGCTCTGGGTGTTCACTCATTGCTTGCGCATCAGGGGCGAAATACAAAAGTAACTGGGGTGGGACATCCGGGGACAGAGGAACTGCGACCGGAGGGGATGGGGCAATACTGTCGACTTGACGGCATATCCCTGAGAAAACGATGATGGATCGTCGCCCGCATGAACGCCCGCAAGGGGCCGGGCCGGGTTGGTTCACGGGAACGGGTCCCAAACTCATCGACCCGTAACTCGCAACCCGAAGAGGCCGGGCTACGGTTCGCTCATACCGGGCACGGACGGGTTCAAGTCGACAACCTCGAGGGCATGGGGGGCCTCACGGCCGGTTGGTCCCAAAGACCGAAGCAAACCCCTCTACATGGAGAATTTAATTCGGAAAGCTTGATTTGACAATCTTATCCGTTGTAATTTTGAGAAATGCGTGCATCATATGCGACGGCCGCTGCTGTCACGGGGCTGCCCATGGGGGTGCATAGAAGGGCGGGAAGTGTTAATAATGCTGGAGCGCTAACAGGATACGTGAATCGGGAACGCGCCCGCTACGCGGCTTCGACCGCCGCGGTTTCCATAGAGGAGTGTCAGCCATGCGAAACGTTGCGATCATCTACAAACGGGGCCGCACGGATGCGGCGGAACTGGCGGCTGAGTTGAAAGCCTGGCTGATGAGTCGCGGCATCGAAGTCTTTTCCCGGCAAAACGTGGACGATTCCTGCATATACTGCTCGCTGGACAAGCAGTGTTCCCCCGATATGTCGCTGGACATACCGGAATCGGCGGAAGCGGTGGTCGTGCTCGGCGGCGATGGGACTTTTCTCAGCGTGGCGCGATTCCTGGAGGAACGTTCGACTCCCATCATCGGGGTCAACCTGGGAGGGCTGGGGTTCCTCACCGAAATAGCCATCGAGGACTGCCTCCGCGAGGTGGAGGAAATCCTCAACGGCCGTTACGAAATCGAAGAACGGATGCGCCTGCGGGTTTCCGTGATTCGCGGGCATGAAGAAATATTCCGCCAAAGCGTCCTTAACGACGCCGTGATCAACAAGGGCGCTCTCGCACGCATCATGGACCTGAAGACGACCATCGACGGCCGCTACCTGACCCAGTACCGCGCCGACGGACTCATCGTGGCCACGCCGACCGGCTCGACGGCCTACAATCTCTCGGCCGGCGGCCCGATCATCTACCCCACCGCTCACAGCATCGTCATGACCCCGATCTGTCCCTTCACCCTGAGCAACCGGCCCATCATCCTGCCCGCCGAAGCGCAGGTGGAAGTGGAACTGGGGGCGCGGGCTCAGGATGTGGCCGTGACGTGCGACGGCCAGGTGGGGTGCGAACTGCAGCCCCGGGACAGGGTGCTCGTGTCGGCGACCGGCACGCCCCTTCGCCTCATCAAGCCGAGGACGACCGACTACTTCGAGATCCTTCGCACCAAGCTGAAGTGGGGGAACACCGAATCGGAACCCTGAACCGCGATGCCCGTCACAGCGCCCGCAGCCACTCGGGCTTCAGGCGCACCTTTCCCTCCAGGGCGCGGTCTATCGTCTCGATCGCCTTCGCCTTGCCGGACGGCATCCTCACCTTGAGCGGCAGGTAGTTGGATGCATGATTGGATAGAAAAAGTCCCATCGTAAGGTTGGTGTGCAGGAGCGTCTCCCGCAGCTCCAGGAGGAGTTCGTCGGGACCCGGCAGTTGGAAAGTCCCGTCCTCGATCTTGCGCGCCAGTTCCGTATTGGGCAGGACCATGAGCGTCAGCGCGCCCACGTAATTGGGGTCCATGGCGCTCAGGACCTCGCCCGTGGCGCGGGCGTGCTCCATCGAACGCTCGCCGCGGCCGGCGATCCCCAGGATAACGGTTACGGAGAGCTTCATCCCGGCGGAACGCACCCGTCTCCCCGCTTCGATCATACGTTCCGGTCCCGCGCCTTTGCCGATCTCGCGAAGCACCCGCGCGTCCCCGCTCTCCAGCCCCAGGTAGACGATCCCGAGGCCGAGCGCCCGCAGTTCTTCCAGTTCCCGCGGGGACTTGCGCATGATGCTCTTCGCGTTGCCGTAGACTCCCACGCGCTGTATCCAGGGCATCTCCTCACGGATTCGCTCGAGGACCCGCGCCAGTTTCGGCTGAGGCGCAATCAGAGCGTCGCCGTCGGCAAGGAAAACCCGCCTCGAGAACGAGAGGTTTTCCGCCGCGTAACGGATATCGGCGTCGATGACGGCTTCATCCTTTATCCTGAACCTGGAGCCCTTGTACGCGCCGCAGAAAGAACACTTGTTGTGCGAACACCCCACCGTGATCTGCAAAATAACGCTGTCGGCTTCGCTGGGAGGGCGAATGACGATTCCTTCGTAGTGCATTCCGTCCATTATAATTCGATGTTCCTTTATTCTATTCCTCGAAAATCGGCATGGGGTCACGGGCCGCGCGCCCGGAGAGCGGTACCCGAAGGTTCCCGTTCATCGCCTGTTTCTCGCCTCTTTGACCTGGTACAGGGCCTGGTCCGCTTTTGTGAACAGATCGTTTTGCGTGCGGACATCCGGTCCCGGATAGGACGCCACCCCCAGGCTGATGCTCACGTATATGGAAAGGCCGTTGGCCGGCACCGGCTTTTCGCCGACTTTCTCCTTCAATTTGGCGGCTACCGTCATGGCCGCCTCCAAATCGGCTTCAGGGAGAAGAATGGCGATCTCGTCCCCGCCATACCTCGACACCATGTCGGAACACCGGGTGTTTTCCCTGATGCGCGCGGCGACGTCCTTGAGGACCATGTCCCCCACCGCATGGCCGTAGCGGTCGTTGATCGACTTGAAATAGTCCACATCGATCATGATCAGGGAAAGCATCGACTTATACCGCATCGCCCTGGAGAACTCGGTTTCGAACCTGTCATGGAAGTAGCGGTGGTTGTACAGTCCGGTCAGAAAATCGACCGTGGAAATCCTTTCGAGGAGTGCGTTCGCCTGGAGCAACGAATCGTTCGCTTTCGCAAGTTCATTGGTTTTGGCCGCCAGTTCGTCGTTTATCTTTTCCCGTTCTTCGAGGACGAGGAGATTGTCCAGCACCATGCCGGCGTGGTTGACCAGGATGGCGGTCATATCGGATACGTCCAGGCCGCCGGTTTCGACCACGACCACTCCGAGCACCCGCTCCTTGCCCTTGAACGGGAAAACGGCCCACGATTTCAGTTCCTCGGCATCGAGCAGCGTGAGGCCGGGATAGTCCTTGTGATTAACGATTCGCCTCGTTTTGATGGATTTCCATATGGGGTCCGTCCGGAGGTCCGACTCCCCTTCGCGGCCGAGCGTGCATCCCACCAGCCGCTCCAGGCCCCCTCCGGCGGCGATTCCCTTGAGTTTCCCCGATTCTCCATCCAGGATAAACGCCGCGGCCCGGAGTACTCCCAGTTCTCCCACAAGGGCATCGACCACGAGACCGCACAGGCCGGCGGTGTCCTTGGTTTCGACTATCTTCATCCCCGTATGGTGCAGCGTATAGAGTTGGGAATTCTGCGTGCAGAGGATTCCGGCCATCTCGGACAGTTCCCGCTTCTGAGTCTCGACCTCCTCATGCAGCCTGCACATGTTGAGGATCATCCCCGCGAACTGCGCGATGAACTGGTATATCTCACGCTTCTGCGGCTCCACCCCTTCGACGACGAGGATACCCAGGGGTTCCGATTGACCCTTCAGAGGAAAGATATCCGGCGCCGTGAAGCCGGGAAAGGGGGACCGCCCGCCGCTGCCGCTCCCTCCCCAGATGACGAGCTGGTCTCGCAGGGCGCGCCTGATGACTTCCGTTGAGTCTATATCCAGGGCGCAACGGCTGTCGGGATGCGCTATCTCCCCATTTCTCGCCGCTTCTTCCACTTTGCGCTCCGCCGTCACCAGCCATACGGCATTATCCGATTCGCAGATCCACTCCTTCAACTGCCGCGAAAGGAGAATGGCCAGGGATTCCACATCCGCCAGAGACGTGGATGAGAAAATGAAATGCTTCAACGCCGCAAGCTGATTATAGACTTCATTGTAAAGCTTCAGCAGGTCCTGGAGATCCTGGGGTGCTGTCATCTCTTGCTTGAACACTTTCCTTCGCCCCGAATTGTTATGGTCTTATTGTTCATCGTTCACCGTTGTTTCCTGCTGCAACGACAGCGGCCGATAGTGCGGTATGGTGAAGTGGAACGTGCTTCCCTTCCCGTCTCCCCGGCTTTCGACCCAGATCTTGCCGCCGTGGAGTTCAACGAGCCTCCTGGTCAGAGTGAGGCCCAGTCCGGTCCCGACATACTTGCGGCTGACGGAGCCGTCCACCTGTTCGAAGGGGTTGAAAATGCGCTCCATGTCCTCCTGCCTGATGCCGATTCCCGTATCGGCCACCGTAATCTCGATCTGGTCCGTAAGTCTGGCGGCAAGGCGGACATTGCCTCCATCCGGCGTGAATTTGACCGCGTTCGACAGAAGATTGTACAGTATCTGCTTGAGCTTGCGCTCATCGGCTATAATCGTCGAGGGAAACAGGTCCAGGTCCGTGGACAGTTGAATGCCGTGCTTCATGGCCCTTTCCTTGATCATGACCAGGCTGCCCAGGAGCACGTACTGCAGATCGACTTCGGTGAGTTCGAGTTCCAGCCGTCCGGCCTCGACCTTGGACAGATCGAGAATATCGTTGATGAGGGAAAGCAGGTGCCGCGCGCTCTGGAGCACGTCTCCCAGGTACTCCTCCTGTAAGGAGTTGAGGTCGCCGAACTTGAGGTCCAGGATCAGCTCGGTGAAGCCTATGATGGCGTTGAGGGGCGTACGAAGCTCATGGCTCATGTTGGCCAGGAAGTCGCTCTTGGCGCGGCTGGCGGCTTCCGCCGTATCTCTGGCGGTCATGAGTTGCTCGTTGGCCGCGATCATGCTTTCGAACAGGAGCACGTTATCCAAAAATATGCCGGCCTGGTTGATGAATATCGCCAGGCTGTCTCTCTTATCCGGTCCCGGAGCGTCAAGAATCAGGACCCCGAGCGTGTCCCGCCGGCTCTTGAGCGGCCACACGGTCCAGTCGCAAAACAACCGGTCGCAAATCGAAGTCGCTCCCTCGAAATCAACTTTCCACAGTTTCCGGCCGGTATTGAGCACGGCAAGGCAGGCCCTGTCCATGGCCAACTCCCGGCTTACTTCCTCGATGTTCAGTTCCGAGACGCCAAGGGAGCGCACCACTCCAAATCCACCGCGCTCGCCTCTCAGGGCGAGAACAATGCGCCGGATATCCATTTCGCTCCTCAGGCCGGAACAGATGGCCATGCAGACCTCGTCGACGGTCAGAGTTTTGCTCAGCTTATGGAGTATCCGGTTTACCGCCAGGATCTGCTCGCTCTGCTTCATGATCAACTGGTTGTAGAAAAACGCCTCTTCCTTTTCCTGTATGGAACGGTTCAGGTCGTCGAAAAGATGCGTCTTCTTGACTGCAACCGCCGCATGGCAGGCGACCGTGGAGAGAAGCATCCTGTCCTGTACGGTGAAGTAGCCTTTACCGTCCAATTTATCGGCCAGGTTTATGACGCCCAGCACCTCCCGGCCCGCGGAGCCCCGGTTCACCAGGAGGGGAACGGAAACCATGGAGTAGGTTTCGTAGTAGCTTCCCTTGATCCGGGCGTAGAGGCGGTGGTGGTCCCTCAGATCGTTGATCAGCAGGGGGCTTCCCCTGGCGATCACGTCCTCCACCACGCTTTCGCTGAGCTTCACGGCCAGGAAGCCCGATACGAGCGGCGGGAGCCCGCGGGAAGCCACGATGCTCAGCTCCTGGCATGCGTCGTCGAGCAGCATGAAGGACGCCTTTCCCGCCGGTACCTGCTGCAGGATCTCATCGAGTATGATTTCGGCTATTTCCTTCAGATCCGTAACCTGCGCCAGTCGCTCCGAAAGGCTGCATATGAGGTCGATCCTGAGCCGCGCGGAGGCAAGTTCTTCGGTAAGATGATCCAGTTCCCTTTGAAACTCCCGAATTTGCTCCGCGGTCGCGCAGGCTTGGGACTCCCCCGGGTCGGCGACGGGATAATGGGCTCCGGGCCGGCGCTGCTCCGAAATGTCCTCCACCATGGTGATCACCCCCCGCGCCGGGAAATCCCCCGTCGCAACGGGGATAAGCCTGATACGGCAGCCTTCGCGCCGGCTTCCGGCTAGGTCGAAAACGCCGGGATAGAGGGTGGACGAAAGGATGCGGGATTGCCGGGTCTCCATCACCTCGGCGTACATCGCATCGAGCCTCTGCTCGGAGAATAGCGGAAACACTTCCGCCAGGGGTCGGTTTGCAAACTCGTCGGCCTGTAGCCCCACGAATTTTCGGAACCATTCATTCCAGCGGACTATGCGCAGTTCGGCGTCCACGAAGAAAACCCCAACCGCGATATTCTCCGCCAGGATATCGAAGAGAGAAATCGAAGAGTCAGCAGGAACATTGGCAGCGATCATCGGCAACACCAGGTTGGAGGTGAAGGAAATGGCGAGATGAACCAGCGCAAGCATGTTACATGATTTTTCGTCCGCCCGCAATACCTATCAGCATCGGCCGGGGGGTTACCCTCTATCCAACATCCGCAGGCGCTACACATCTTTAGCCTGATTTGGTAAAATAAAAACAATAACAATGAATTGCGGCGATTTTCGCATAGGTTTTCCGTGTGCTTTCAATGTCTCGAATCAATGTCTCGGCGCCGGTTGTCCGGAAGGAATGCATCATGTTCAAATCAAGAAATAGCATCACTGTGTCGGCGGTTCTGATCCTGCTGCTCTTCTCTCCCGTTGCAGCGGACGCGTTCGGAATTCAACCCGTTGTTGCCGGGTTGGCGCAACCGGTCGCCATCAGCCACGCAAACGATGGATCGGGCAGGCTCTTCATCGTGCAACAGCCGGGTCGGATTGTCGTATATACCGGTTCACAGGTCCTTGCCGCCCCCTTTCTGGATATCCAGTCGCTTGTCTCCTGCTGCGGCGAGCAAGGATTGCTCGGTCTGGCTTTCCATCCCCGCTATCGGGAAAACGGATTCTTCTACGTTTACTACGCCGATACCGCCGGAAGCATTGTTGTGGCAAGGTACCGCGTATCCGATGACCCCAATGTCGCCGACCCCGGTTCCGCCGCCATACTGCTCACCATACCCCATCCGTTTTACGCCAACCACAATGGCGGGCAACTGCAATTCGGGCCGGACGGTTACCTGTACATCGGCGTGGGCGACGGGGGGGCGGCGGGAGACCCTTTCAATAACGCTCAGAACCTCCAAACACTCCTCGGGAAGATCCTTCGCATCGATGTAGACAGCCTGTTCCCGTACGCCGTTCCCGCCACAAACCCCTTTGCGGGAAGGGATGATGCGCGGGGAGAAATCTGGGCTTTGGGACTGCGCAATCCGTGGCGGTTCAGTTTCGATTCCGGGAACGGAGATCTGTTCATAGCGGATGTCGGCCAGAATAACTGGGAGGAGGTCAACCATGAGCGGGCTATGGGCTCAGGCGGCGCAAACTATGGCTGGAGGCTGATGGAAGGCGGCCACTGTTATGATCCCCCAAGCGACTGCAACACCGGGAATCTGACTCTCCCGATCCTGGAATACGGCCACTCGCTGGGATGCTCGGTCACGGGAGGGTATGTGTACCGGGGTACGCTCGTCACGGACCTCTTCGGCGTTTATCTGTACGCCGACTTCTGCTCGGGACGCATCTGGGGAGCATCGATGGACCCCGGTGGGGCCTGGGCGACGAATGAACTGGTCAACACGGGCCTCAATATCAGCACCTTCGGGGTGGATCAATCCGGCGAGGTCTATTTTGCCCACCACTCCCCCGATGCGGGGGTAGTTTACAAGATAGTTCCCTGACTTACATTCAATTGACTTCGATCGCCGGGTTTCGTATTGACTGGAAACTCCGGCGATATTGTTGTACAATCCCTCTGCTCGATAACAACCGCTCATTTACGGGTGAAACTTTTGTTTGCATACATTGGGCTTGAGCTACTCCCCGGTTCGTGGTGGCCCCATTTACCTCAACCCCGAGGCCCGTTGACTGATCTTATTGCTTCCGTGCGGGCTGGAATGCGCAAGCCTTTGTCCTTCCGGCCGTCTGAAGTGGAGCAGGGGAAAAGCTATGGAAGAGGAAGAACATTTTGAAGACCGGGTCCGGGGGGGAACGGTGGTCCCGGGACCGCGGGATATACCGCTCCTGTATGTGGGGATCGGCGCCTCGGCCGGCGGACTCGAAGCCATCGAAAGCTTTTTCGCCGCCATGCCGCCCGACAGCGGCATGGCGTTCGTGGTGGTCCAGCACCTTTCCCCCGACTACAAAAGCCTGATGGTGGAGCTTCTCTCCAAGCGCACCGAGATGCCGGTTCAAAAGGCCGAAGACGGCATGGCCGTCATGCCCAACAGCGTTTACCTGATTCCTCCGAAGAAAAACCTCACCATCTTCCATGGCAAGCTCCTGCTGAGCGATCAGGACCACTCCAAGGGGCTCAACCTTCCCATCGACGTGTTCTTCCAGTCCCTCGCCCAGGACCAGGGGGAAAAGGCCGTCGGCATCGTTCTCTCCGGCACGGGAAGCGACGGAATGCGCGGCATTCGCGCCATCAAGGAATACGGCGGCATGGTGATCGTTCAGACCGAGGAATCGGCCAAGTTCGACGGAATGCCCAGGAGCGCCATCTCCACGGGACTCGCCGACTATGTGCTGCCCCCTGAAACCATGTCGCGCACGCTGCTCGACCTGGTCCGGGGCCCGTATGTCGTCCGCACGGAACGCCCCGACCCCCTCCTCTCCGACGAAACCGGGCTGGACCGCATCTTTTCCCTCCTGCGCGAAAAGTGCAAACTCGATTTCACTCAGTACAAGCCCAGTACGATCATACGCAGGCTGGAGCGGCGCATGACCGTCAACAGGATCAGCGACCTCCGGGAGTATGCGCGCTTCATCGAAACCTACCCGCGGGAGCTTACCACCCTGTTCCGGGAACTGCTGATTGGGGTCACCAGTTTCTTTCGCGATCCGAAGGCGTTCGAACTGCTTGCCGAAAAGTGGGTCCCGGAAATGCTCGAAAGGAGCGACAAATGGGAACTGCGCTTCTGGGTGGCCGGTTGTTCGACGGGAGAGGAAGCCTACAGCCTCGCCATGCTGGCCAGTGAGCTCAACGATCGCGCCGCACGGCCCGTTTTGGTCAAAATCTTCGCTACCGACGTGGACGGCGAAGCCATTACCCGAGCGAGCGCCGGGGTCTACCCGGCCAGCATTGCGGCCGACCTCCCGCAAGGTTACCTTGCGAAGTACTTTCACACGAGCGGGCATGAGGTCCAGGTAAGCCGCAAACTCCGTGAAATGGTGGTTTTTGCCCGGCATAACCTGATCAAGGACCCACCTTTCACCAATATCGACCTCACCAGTTGCCGCAACCTTCTCATCTACCTTCAGCCGATGGTGCAGCAGAAGGTCCTCCAACTGCTCAATTTCTCCCTCAACCCCGGCGGGATACTCTTCCTCGGAAGCAGCGAGACGGTGGGCGAGCAGGCGGACTACTTCGAACTGCTCCACCACAAATGGAAGATGTACCGGGCGAAGGGAAAGCGCCTCCTGGCGGGCATCTCCCCGGAGATAACGGCCCCGTATGTCAAATCCGGCCGGCATGCGAACGCCGTAAACGGTCTCTCTCCCCGACTGTCGCGGCTCCATGGGGAGGAGCGCACCATCGAGCGGGTGCTGCAGGGACTGGTCGGAGACTACATACCGACGCTGGTGGTGGTGAACGAGAACCTGGAACTCCTGCATACCCTAGGGGACGCAAGCCGGTATTTCCGGGTGCCTTCAGGTCGCGTGCAAAACGATATCACCAAAATGGCGGTAAAGGACCTGGCGATACCGCTCGCCACCGGCATTCAGCGCGCTATCTCGCTGAAGGAGGACGTCAGATACACCAACGTCCGGATCGTGGAAGCAGGCGGCAAGGCGATGACTCTCCAGATCCATATCAAGATACTGCCCGAGAAGAAAGGCCAGGAACCGCTGGTGGCCGTGCTCCTCGACGAGGTCCGGGAGCGGGAGGACCCGGAGGACGCCGGGGATGCCGTGACGTTCAATGTGGGAAAGGAAGTGGAGCAGCACATCCTGAACCTCGAACAGGAACTCCAGTTCACAAAGGAGAATCTCCAGGCTACCGTCGAGGAACTCGAAACGTCCAATGAGGAACTGCAGGCTACCAACGAGGAGCTTCTGGCCGGCAACGAGGAGCTTCAAAGCACCAACGAGGAACTGCAGTCCGTCAACGAGGAACTGCACACCGTCAATTCGGAACACCAGATCAAGATCATGGAACTGACCGAAATAACCAACGATTTCGATAATCTGATGGCCAGCACCAATATCGCCATCCTCTTCCTCGACGAGGACCTCAATATACGGCGGTTCACCCCGTCCGTGGCCGAAATTTTCAACATCATGAGCAGCGACATCGGCCGCCCTTTGAACGATCTGTCCCACAGGCTGCAAGACATCAAGCCGGTCGATGCGGCGAAGGCGGTTCAGCAATCCCTGGTCCACTACGAAAAGGAGGTGTGCGCGGATGGCGGGCGATGGTTCCTGATGCGGATTTTGCCCTACAACCTGGGGCCGGAAGCATTTTCGGGCGTCACGCTGAGTTTCACCGACATAAGCCATCTGCGGCTCGCTCGGGAACTCCTGGCGGAGAGCACGAGCAAGCTGAAGGAGATGGCCCGCCTTGCCGGCGTGGGGCACTGGGAGTACCGGCTGAGCAACGACCGGTTCACCTGCTCCGAAGAAGTCCATGAAATTTTCGAACTGGTCATAGGCGATACCCTGACCCCGGAGGTGCTGTTCGCCCGCTGCATCCCGGAATCCCGCGTGGTGCTGGAGCGGCTTTTCCGGGAAGCCTGCGGGAAGGGCGCCCCGTTTGACGAGGTGTTGCAGATCGTTACTAATTCCGGAAACAGAAAATGGATTCGGGCCATTGCGAAGGCCTCGCTGGAGGATGGGGTGGTATCCGTGCTGACGGGGGTTTTGCTCGATATTACGAGAGTGACCGAAGCCGAGCGTGAGTTGCACAGGTCCGAGCGCCGATATCGGGAGCTTTTCGACAACATGACGAGCGGGGTGCTGGTGCTGGAGCAGGCGGTTGTGGAATCGCCGGGGCAGGGACCCTCCGCGCCGGGGGCGTCGGGGGAAGGCGTCGATTTCATCATTGCCGACATCAACAGCGCGGCCGAGGGCATCAGCAGGCTGCGCGCGAGCGAAGTCATAGGGCAGAGCCTCGTGGAGGCCATTCCGTCGGTCCGGGAAAACAATCTGTTGAGCGTTTTGCAGAGAGTCGACAGTACCGGGGGGTATATGCGTTTTCCCGTGTTCCGTTACCGGAACGCGGACGGCGGCGACCAGTGGGTGGAGCACTCCATCTACAAGCTGCCTTCCGGGGAAATCGTTGTGGTGTACGATGATATAACCGAACGCATGCACCGGGAGCGGGAGAAAGACCATGAAGAACACCGAGGGGAGTAGCCTGAAAGTCCTGGTGGTTGACGATGATCCTCATGTCCTGTTCGCCACCTCTCGTATTTTGAAGAATGCGGGCTATACGGTCGTGGAGGCGTCCAACGGCGCGGAAACCATGGATGCGGCCCTGAGGGAAACTCCCGACATGATTCTCCTGGACAGAGTGCTTCCCGATGTGGATGGACTGGAGATCTGCCGGAAAGTCAAGGAATCGCCGTCGCTCGCCTCGACCCTGGTGATCATGCTGACCGGGGTCAAGATCAAATCCGATGAACAGGCCGAAGGGCTGTATTCGGGAGCGGACGGTTACATCGTGCGCCCGGTGGGAAATAAGGAGTTGCTCGCCCGTGTAGAGTCATTCGCGCGTATTCTCCAGAGGGGTCGGAGCCTGCGCTGCAGAGCGGAGGCTCGGGTCGAGGAGGAGCCGGATGTTCAAGTGGAGTGCGCGGGCGCCCATGTGAAGGACGTCATGCACGAACTCCGGGTGCACCAGGCGGAACTGGAGATCCAGAACGAGGAATTGCGCCGGACCCAGGTGGAACTCGAACTTTCCAGGGACCGCTACGCCAGGCTGTACAACGGCGCCCCCGTCGGGTACGCCACTCTGGACGAGGCCGGCATCATTGTCGAGGCCAACCGGGCGTTGGCGGAAATACTGAATCTGCCGATCCACAAGATCAAGGAGACCCCGTTTTCCAGGTACCTGGCCGAGGAGGACAAGGCGGTCTTCTTCGGCCGCTTCAGAGCTTTCATGGAAGCTCCCGAGGGCAAGATCATGGATTTGAGCCTGGCGGGAGGGAATGGTCCCTTGAAAGTGGTTTCTCTCCAGGGAAGACGGCTCCAGGACCCCGAGACGTGGCGTAGCGGTTCGCACAATTCCAGGCATGTCCAGATTGCGCTCAGCGATATCACCGGGCGCAAGCATGCCGAAAATCTAACGCGCCGCCAAAAGGAAGTGCTCGAAAGCACCATCGAGGCGTTGCCGCATCCCTTTCTTGTCATCGACGCCGCCGATTACACCATCAGGATGTCCAATACCGCGGCCCGGAATCTGGCGAAGGAATCGGGCGCGCAAACGTGCTACGAGTTGGTTCGGGGCTTTGCCGAACCCTGCAGTGCGATGGGAATTTGCTGTCCGATGGATGAGGTGAAGGAGACGAAGCAGTCGGTGGTGATCGAAGGCAGACTGCTTACCGGCGACGGAGTTGCACGCGATTACGAGATCCAGGGGCATCCGGTCTTCAATGACCGGGGGGATGTGGAGCAGGTGATCGAGCACTTCATCGATGTCACCGAGCGCAGGCAGGCGGAACTTGCGCTGAGGGAGAGTGAGGCCAGTTTCCGGCAACTGGCGGAAACGATCAAGGAAGTGTTCTGGGTGTGGGATGTGGAGCGGAAACGGCTTAAATACATCAGTCCCGCGTACGAGAAGGTCTGGGGGAGACCTCGCCACGAGGTCTACGACGACGCCGGGAAGTGGGTCCAATCGATCCATCCGGAAGACCGGGAGCGGGTCGCCGGTGATTTTTTCCAGCCGCACACGGATACGTTTCAGATCGAGTACCGCATCGTGGATGCAGGCGGGGCGGTCCGGTGGATATGGGACAGGGGATTTCCGGTGCGCGACGGCGATACGGGGGAGGTGTACCGCGTCATAGGCCTGGCGGAGGATATAACGGGCCGAAAGCTGATGGAAATCGAATTGGAGAGGGCCAGGGACGAGGCGGAGGCGGCCAGCCGGGCGAAGAGCGAATTCCTGGCCAACATGAGCCATGAGATACGGACGCCCGTCAGCAATATTCTCGGCATGATCGAAATGGCCCTGGCGTCGTCGGATACCGCTCAGAAGAGGGAGTGCATGGAATCCGCCAGGGACGCGGGCCGCCTGCTGCTCGGCATAATCAACGGCATTCTCGATTTTTCGAAGATCGAGGCGGGAAAGCTCGCCGTCGAACGTACGGACTTCGACCTCCACCAGCTTGTCGAGATGGTCATAAACGCCTTCGGCATCACGGCCGCCGAGAAGGGGTTGGGGCTCGAATACGAAATTGCGAAGGACGTGCCGAAACATGTGTTCGGCGATCCCATACGCATCAACCAGGTCCTCACGAACCTGGTCGGCAACGCTCTCAAGTTCACGCATCGGGGCAATGTCGCCGTCCGGGTCCGGCCGGCGGAGGATCGACCCGAGAGCGGCGCGGATGGTCCCGACCGTGACGGTCCCGCCCGTGGCGGTTCCGGCCGTGGCGGTTCCGTCCGTGACGGTCTTCCCGTATCCTGCAGGTTGCTCTTCACCATCAGCGATACGGGCATCGGAATCCCGGAAGAAAAAAAAGGCCTGCTTTTCCAAAGTTTCACCCAATTGGATGGTTCGTACGCCAAGAAACACGAAGGAACGGGACTGGGTCTCACCATATCCAGGCGGCTCATCCAAATGATGGGAGGGGATATTTGGGTGGAAAGCCGGGAAGGGGAGGGGGCCACGTTCTTCTTTACGGTCGAGCTTGATGTGGCGGAGGGGGAGCAGTCGCCGCCCGTCGAACGCGCGGATGCCGCGAATGTGGATATGGAAGGCGAACCCGCCGAGCTGCCGCCGCTCAGGATACTGGTGGCGGAGGACAACCCTATCAACCGCAAGTATGTAACCTTTCTGCTGGAAAATGGGGGACACACGATAACGGGCGCCGCCAACGGCAAGGAGGTGCTCGCTTTGCTGGAACGAGAACCCTTCGACCTGGTACTCATGGACATACAGATGCCCGAGATGGATGGGATGGAGGCGGCGGGGATCATCCGGCGGTCGCGGTTCGAGCACAACGCCTCCTCCATACCGATCATTGCTCTTACCGCTTATGTCATGCAGAGCGACAAGGACAGGATTGTCCGGAGCGGTATTGACGAACACGTAACGAAGCCCGTGAATTACGGGGATTTGGTGAAGGCTGTCAGGCGGGTGCTGGCCGGCAGGGAGAGTAGGGCCGTGGAGAGTCGGACGGCGGATGCTCCCGCCGTTTCCTTCCTCTCGCCCGAATCGGAAGCGGTACGGACCGAAGCCGGTCCTCCGCCGGTCGATTTTAGCGCTCTGCACGACGCGTTCGAAGGGGATGTGGCGTTTTTGAAGGAGCTTGCGTCCGAGTTTATAGCGATAGCGCCTCGAGCCCTTGCGGAAATCGAGGACCGGCTGACGACCGGCGACATGCGTGAGGCTGCCCGGGCCGTTCATAAGCTGATCGGCCAGATAGGCATGTTCAGAATGAATAGGGCGCTGGAATGCGCAAAGGTACTGGAGCAAAAGGCGGCAGACGAGGATATGGAAGAGGCTCGCCCGGCGTTGCGGCAGTTGCGCGGGGAAATGGACCGGTCGCTCGCCGCCCTTGCCGCGCACGTCGGGTTTTGACTGAGAGGGAAAAATTAAAGGGCCTGCCTGCATGACCGTGCTTCGGACCTTGACGAAGCTGCCTACTACCTGAAAACAGGAAAACATGTAAACGTCAAATCGCCACA
>CAYOVG010000019.1:0-37185 GCA_964407285.1 uncultured Syntrophobacteraceae bacterium | reverse complement strand
CTGGTTCTGGGATTTGTGTTCACGCTGGCCTGGACCATGCTCGCGGCTGCGCCTGAATCCGAAGGGGAATCCGGTGGGAGCGGAGAGGGCGGCCGTCCCACCCTCGTGTACCTGTTCGAGGCCGCCGGGGCGGGCGTCGGAGGACTTTGCTTCTACTTCGTTTTGCTGCCGCGCTTTCCCGTGCTCACCGGAACCGTGGCGGTGTCTATCCTCCTTTTGGCCGGCGTTTCGGTGTTTGTTCTTCATTCCCGTTTGAGTTCCTTTTCCCGGTCCGGGCGGCTCCTCGAACCGCTTGTAGCTCTCTTCCCCGCTGTGGTGCTCGGTGCCGGGCTCGCGGGGGCGGCGCTCCTTCACGGGACCGCACGTCTGGAGGAGTTGAGCCGCCGGCTGCAGTGGGGCCCCGAAGTGGTCGAGGTTCGCGACAGCCCGCACGGCAACATTGCCGTCGTCAAACGGGAAAACCAGTATACGTTCTTCGGCAACGGTCTGTGGCTCTTCTCCGCTCCCGATCCGGAAACGGCCGAACCCGCCGCGCACATCGCCTTGCTGCAGCATCGCATGCCCCGCCTGGTCCTGGCGGCAGGGGGAGGCATGGCTGGTATTATAGGGGAAATCCTGAAATACGGGGATATCGTCCGGATTGATTACGTGGAACCGGACCCGGAGATCATCCGGATGGGGAGGGATGTCCTGCCCTCTTCCGGGACTTCCGTGCTGGGCGACCCCCGTGTTCGCATTCACCATGAAGATGCCGCCGCTTTCATACGGCGAACCGGCCTGAAATACGATGTGGCGCTCCTCGACACCGGCGAACCGATGAACGCCGGCATGAACCGCTTCTATACCGTCGAATTCTACCGCAGATTGAAGGGCGTTCTCAATCCGGGCGGTATCGTCTCTTTCGCCGTATCGACTCCCACGAACATCATCGGGCCGGCTCAGGCGCAGTTCCTGCGCTCCATTCACAGCACCCTCCGAAGCGTGTTCCCCGATGTGTTCGTCTACCCCGGAGGAAGTGCGCGCTTCCTCGCCTGCGCGGCTCCGGGAGAGCTTGTCACCGATCCGCTGATCCTTACCGGGCGAATCCTGGAGCGCGGCCTGGCGCTTCGCTACGTGCGGGAGGACGTGCTCTTCGATTCCTTGAACCCTATGCGCCTTGGCTATATGGCTTCGGTGCTGGGGACTGGCGCGGGGACGGGCGCTCCTTCACGAGAGAGCGCCGATGCGCCGCCTCCGGCTGATGCGGGCGAAGTCCCGCGGGTGAACAGGGACTTCCATCCCACCTGCTATTTCAACAATCTGCTGGTGTGGAGCGTGCAACTCCATCCGTGGATTTACGAGTGTTTATCGTCTCTTATGGAGGCTCCCCGGACGGTTCTATGGATCGGGGCGGCATTCCCGGTTGCTGTAATCGTGCTTTTGCTACGAAGCAGGTCCTCCGGACCCGAACGTGGGGCCGCGGTCGGCGTGATGGTGGCCGGAGCGACGCTCATGGTGCTGGAGATCGTCCTTCTGCTCGCCTTTCAGATCATCGACGGCAACCTCTATACGCGGATGGCGCTCATCATCTCCTTCTTTATGGGAGGGCTCGCGGCGGGGGCCGGTCTTTTCGCCGCGGCGTGCAGCCGTGGTGTGAATTCTGCCCGGTGGTTCCTCGGAGCGCAGGGCGCGCTGTGCGTTTATCCCATCGTTCTTCTCAAAGTCCTACTGATACTGCACGGGGAGGGGGAGGGCGGCCCGGATGTCGTGTCCGGACCCGTGGGGGGCCGCGGCGGCTTGGACGATTACGTCGATCTCCTGGTGTTTTCGACCCTTGCGATGGCCGCCGGGGTCGTCGGGGGAGTGCATTTCCCTTCCGCGGTAAGGCTTGCCGGTAGCGCCGTTGTCGGCATCTCCGGCCGGACAGCCGGAAATCTATACGCATTGGATCTCGTAGGGGCCGCCGTCGGAGCGACCGCGGCATCCCTTCTGTTCATACCTCTCTACGGCCTGGAAACCACGCTCATACTCTGCAGTCTCCTCAACCTGGGCTGTGTTGTGGGGGGAATTGCCGGTTCGCCCCGCTACCGCACATAGTCGGAGAATTCGGAAAAGGTTACATCAACTGGTAACCCGTATTTAGCTTGGGTACTCCAGCGATTTTGCAGGTAATTATTGGGTCCGGAAATTGAATGTATTCGCAAGCCTTAGGCTGATGCACGTTTGTGCAAACGGCCCGGACAACAGGGACGGAAGTGTACTTTCTATAGTACTCCCGGATAAACCTCAATATTTCCATTTGTTGTTCGCTTAGCGGACACTCATTGCCGATACCCTCCCTATCGGCCAACGCACATGCCACCGTTTCGTCCCAATCGTCGAAGTTTTTCAGATAACCTTCCTCATCCACTTGAACCTTCTTGTTCTGATATTCAAATGTCGGCATGGGTTTCCTCCTCCACAAGCATGAAGTCGCTTTGGAGATGCGCGTCCATGGTCTTGTTGCAGCTGTTGGAAAAACTCGCCGGGCTTACGCCCGATTTCCGATAGATCGGCCCAACACCAATAAAATAAGGGATTGTCCGGTATTTTCAACTCACGAGAGCGGAAGCGGCTTGTCCTTCAACTCCTGGAAGGTCGCCTCATATTTGTCTTGACAACTTTACTAATTTTGTCTATCATCTTTTCCGTGATCGTGGAAAGGTCGCGCCGGTCCGGAACTGTCGCACCACACCCGGACCGGGAACAATTTGGACTGCAATAAGGAAAGTGGCGAAACGGAACTACGAAATTGAATCAACCGACTGATTCTGAATCGATTGAAATGCACTCGGTAGACCTGAACGGTCGAAATCGGACAAACGAACTCCAGACAACCGGCTGATACGCTCATGCTGAACCCACAGTCACCCATACCGCTCTATCATCAACTGGCGGATATCCTGCTGGCGAGGATTCGTTCCGGGGAGTACCCGGCGGGCTCCAGGATTCCTTCGGAGCATGCTCTGGCGACCACTTTCGGAATCGGACGGCCCACGGCCAGGCAGGCGATAGATCTTCTCGTGCGCAAGCACGTATTGGCGCGGCGCCGCGGTTCGGGCACCTACGTCCAGCCGGAGCAGACCGAAGTGGACCTGTTTTCGCTGGCCGGTACTATTTCCTCATTTCACAAGAAGGGGATATCCCTCACGCGGCAGATCCTGGAAAGGACCCGCCTGGAGACGGTGGCCGACGATCCCGAGAACCCGTTCTCGGGCCGCAACGCCTTCTTCCTGTCCAGGCTGAGCCGCGTCGACGACACCCCCGTGCTCATCGAGGACATATTCCTGCACCCGGACCTCTTTGCCGGAATCGATGAGGTGGACCCCGCCAACCGCTCGCTCTCCCAGGTCGTCGAGGAACGCTACTACATGCGCCCGACCGGGGGCAAGCAAAACTTCAGGATAGGATACCTGGACGGGGACAGGGCCAGGCATCTCGGGGTCGCCCCGGACACGCCCGTCCTGGCGGTCAAGCGGTTCCTGCACTTCCCCCAGGCGGAAAACGCCATCTTCTCGGAACTCTACTGTCGAACGGACCAGTTCGTTTTCTCTCAAACCATCGGAGGTATGACACATGATTAACAGGGGGTATTACGAAGGGTTCGGAGGGGCTTTCCTGCCGGAAATCCTCGTCGCCACCTTCGACGAACTCGTCGAAACGTACGAAAAGGCCAAGGCGGACCCCGGTTTCTGGCAGGAATACGTGGATCTCATGTCCACCTACTCGTGCCGGCCCACTCCCCTCACCTACGCCGGGAACCTCACGGAGCACTTCGGCGGGGCCCGCATCTACATCAAGCGCGAGGACTTGAACCACACGGGCGCTCACAAGGCCAACAACGTCATGGGGCAGGGGCTCCTGGTGAAGCGCATGGGCAAGAGCCGAGTCATCGCGGAGACGGGAGCCGGGCAGCACGGGGTTGCAACCGCCACCATGGCCGCCCGGTTCGGCTTCAAGTGCACGATATACATGGGGGAGGTGGATGTCGAGCGCCAGCGCCCGAACGTCTTCTGGATGGAGCGGCTGGGCGCCGAGGTGGTCCCGGTGCGCGTGGGCGCCCGCATCTTGAAGGACGCCATCAACGAGGCGTTTCGCGACTGGGTGGCCAACATGGACAGCACCCACTACGTGCTCGGGACCGCGTGCGGACCGCACCCCTTCCCCGAGATGGTTTCCTACTTCCAGTCGATCATCGGGAAGGAAGCCCGCCGACAGGTGCTGGAGCGCGAGGGCAAGCTCCCGAAACGCGTGTACGCCTGCGTGGGCGGCGGGTCGAACGCCATGGGCATCTTCAGCGGCTTCATGGATGATCCGGTGGAACTGGTGGGCGTGGAAGCGGGCGGCGAGGGGCTTGATACCGGCCGGCACGCGTCGCGCCTTTCCTCGACCGATGCGAGCATCGGAGTGGCCCAGGGGTACAAGACCTATTTCCTCCAGGACGCCGACGGCCAGATGAAGGAAACGCACAGCGTGGCGGCGGGGCTCGACTATGTGGGCGTATCGCCCATCCTGGCGCACCTCAAAACGAAGGGCCGCGTGCGCTTCGAAGCGGCGACCGACCGGGAAGTGGTGGAAGCGCTCGCGCTCACGGTGCGCAAGGAAGGGCTTATCCCGGCGCTCGAATCGTCCCACGCCTTCGCGCAAGCCTTCAAGGAAGCGCCGACCCTCTCGCGCGACGATGTCATCGTGATCAACCAGTCGGGGCGGGGCGACAAGGACATCTTCACCATCGCCGATGCCTTCAACGATCCCGGATGGATGGAATTCATCAAGAAAAAGGCGGAGAACTACAATGCTTGAATCCTACTTGCGCGAAAAGCTTGAGAAACGGGGCATCCTGCTCATGACCCACATCGTGATCGGATATCCCTCGTTGGAGGATTCCTTCCGGCTCGTCGAGGCGATGGTGGAAGCGGGCGTCGACCTGATGGAGTTGCAGGTTCCCTTCTCCGAACCCATCGCGGACGGCCCGGTGATACTTGGGGCCAACCAGATGGCTTTGGCAGGCGGGACGACCGTGGAGAAATGCTTCGATTTTGCCCGGAAGGTTGCGGGAAGGTTCCCGATTCCGTTTCTGTTCATGACCTACTACAATATTGCCTTCAAATACGGAGTGGAACGGTTTGCTTCCGATATGGCGGATGCGGGGATAAAGGGGGCCATTATACCGGACCTGCCGCCCGAGGAGGGGGAGGACTACATGCGGGTGATGGAGCGTAGCGGCCTCGCGCCGATCTTCATCTTCTCCCCTACCACGACCGACGAGCGCATGAAGTACCTGGCGTCGTACGGGCGGGGATTTATCTACTGCGTGGCCAGAAAGGGAGTCACCGGGCTCGACACGAGGTTCTCCGGCCAAATGGAAACCTACCTGGGGCGGTGCCGCAAGGCCACGGACCTTCCGCTGGCGCTCGGGTTCGGAGTCAAGGACCGGGAAGATGTGGATTTCCTTAGGGGCAAGGCCGACATCGCCGTCATCGGCACCCAGACGATCCGGCTCATGGATCGGGAGGGGGTGGGAGTCGTCGGGGATTTCATCCGGGGGCTTCGATAAAGAAATGCTCGGGACGGGAGAAGTAAGTTTTGGCTGTCTTGCAGTAGTCGGATTATGTTATGTAGTAATGATGTTATGAGAGGATTTGTACGGAGTCATGGTACTCGTGAAGAAGAAAGGCGGTTGAACGAGAGAAAAGGACAATAGCGGAATGGGGTGAAGAAGATGCAGGTTGATTTCCGTGATGCGGCCGAACGCCATTGGGTGGATTCCGGGTTCCTTTTTGAGAAGGACCGTATGGCAAATGCGGACCACTTGCTCGGGATGGCGGCGGAGTGCGCATTGAAGGCTGTTATGCATGCACTCGGAATGATACTGAAACCGGATGGAGTCCCATCGGAGAGCCGGCATAGAGTTCATATCAATTCGCTATGGGATGAGTTCCTTGCCTTCTCGAGCAGTCGTGACGGTGCTCGTTTTGCAGGTCCTTTGCTTGGTGAACCCAATCCATTCGATGGATGGGATGCCGGCCAACGATATCATCACCAATCGCTATTCTCTCGGGACCTGGTTGAACGGCATCAAAGTGCGGCTGAAAAGACGATGCGTATCCTGCAAAGTGCTGTTCTGGATGGATTGGCGCCATGAAGAACGAGAGGCCGATCACATTCGAGCTTGCTTTGAGAACCGCTATAGACCGGGTGAAGAAATATCTGGATATTTTCCCGGCCGATATTGTCCTGGTGCGTGATCTGATCGGACGTATTCGCCTGGTCCTTCCCGGTAAGAAAGCGGATTATGATTACCATCGCCTGATTGAGTTCTCTGCCGAACTGAATCGTGCATTGGGCGCCTACGCTTCTTCGCCTTCGACTTCCATGTTTTTCAGTGACGATCTGTTGGACGGCAAACAACTCCTCAACAGCGAGGACAGACGCCTGATCCTCGAAGAGCATAATCGACGCCTCTGGCTCCTCGACCGTCAAATCACGGGAATGGATTGGGGACGTGCTCCCCTGGAACGTAGGACACGGAATAGTCGTGTGACCTTTTTCGGTATTAAAGGCGGAGTGGGACGTTCGACGGCCCTTGTTGTCTGGGCGTGGTGGCTGGCGCGAAAAGGGAAACATGTCCTGGTTTTCGACCTCGACCTGGAATCACCCGGCATAAGCAGCTCATTGTTGCCGCGGGAACACCTGCCCGATTATGGAATTGTGGATTGGTTCATTGAGGACGGAGTCGGGCAGTCCGAGATAGTGGAGCGCTCCATGGTTGCCTCGAGTCCACTTGCAACGGATCTTCCCGGTTCAATTCGGGTGGTGCCGGCCTTTGGGAGTGAAACGGGCGATTATCTGCCCAAACTGGCTAGGTGCTATTTGGATCAGGCCGGCATGGGAGATGGTTCCTGGAGCCTGCGTCTACAACGTCTCGTGGAGCGGCTCGAATCCGCTGAGCAACCGGATGTGGTTTTTCTGGATAGCCGTGCCGGTCTCCATGATATCGCCGCTGTCCTGGTTACCCGCATGGGAGCGGATACATTTCTTTTCGCTTTGAATTCCGCACAAACCTGGACCGCGTATTCTTTTCTCTTTCGTCATTGGCAACGTCATCCACAGGTATCGGATTTCCGTGGGCGACTCCACATGGTGGCAAGCATGGTGCCGGAAACGGGACGGGAGGAGTATTTGGCGCGTTTTCGGGAAAGGTCGTGGGACCTTTTTCGTGAGCATATCTACGATGAAGCCGCCGCTGAAGACCCTGATCCATTCAGCTTTGATCTGGGGAGTCAAGAAGCGCCGCACTATCCTCTCCCAATTTTCTGGAACCGTGCATTACAGGAGTTTGATCCCTTCGTGAGCGACATCGGCGTGGATGAGCAGATTGCTCGAGCGGCAATGGGCGGATTTATGGATGAGGCGAACAACGCGATATTTCTCGGAGGGGAGGGGGAGGATTCAATATGAACAGGATGAGTGAATACCGCTTCCCCTTGACGCTTCGTGAATTGATTCATGATGCGCTGCCCGAGGAAACCGCTGTTTCCGGCCACACGCCTGACTTGAAGCACACCTATGTACCGGCGGGCCATGCCCGTGCGTTGCAGCCGGATAACATGCTGGTGGTCGGAATCCGTGGGGCCGGCAAGAGCTTCTGGTGGTCGGCACTCCAGAGTGAAGTGCATCGGAAGCTGGTTGCCGAACTGATGCCCAGGGCCGGTATCAGCGCAAATACATTGATCTCGCAAGGGTTCGGAGAGAAACCTTCACCTCTGGAGTATCCCGGAAAGGACGTTCTTGCCGGACTGATCCGCAATTTTGAAGCGCGTCAAATCTGGAGAACGGTAGTTGTCCGGAGAGTTGCCGACAAGCTGGAACTGGACGTGATCCCGGCGGGCCTGAAGAGTTGGGAGGATCGAATCAACTGGGTGGTACGGCATCCCGAGGAGATCGAGCAATTCCTCTTCGAGGCGGACAATCGTCTTGATGCCGAGAAATCATATCTTCTCATTCTCTTCGATGCACTCGACCGTACCGCCGATGAATGGCCCGTCATGTCCGGGCTCGTTCGAGGTCTCTTACAGGTGTTATTGGAATTCAGGTCCTACAAGCGTATCCGTCCCAAGGCCTTTGTGCGCCCCGATCATCTCGAGGATGCGGCTGCAACCAGTTTTCCGGATTCTTCGAAGGTGCTCACTCAGAAGATGGAACTGCGCTGGCCTCGCAATGAACTCTACAATCTGCTCTGGCAATACCTGGCCAATGAATCGGATCGAGGGGCTTTGTTCCGCGAAGGATGCCTGGAGGGTTTTGGAATCGCATGGAGTAGGCGAACCGGGGTTTGGACTGTGCCGGAGAAGTTGCGAAATGACGAGGATGAGCAGAGGCTTGTTTTTCATGCGATAACCGGCCCCTGGATGGGACGTGATCATCGGCGCGGACTTCCGTACACGTGGCTGCCGAATCATCTCGGTGATGCACATCGCCAGGTGAGCCCGCGCAGTTTTCTGGCCGCTCTCCGTCATGCGGCGCAAGACAGCCCTCGCACGGATTACAGGTTTGCCCTGTACTATGAGAGTATTAAGCGTGGCGTGCGGGAAGCATCCCGTATTCGTGTCAGGGAAATGCAGGAGGATTATCCCTGGGTGGCGGAACTGATGAAATCCTTGACCGGCATAACCGTTCCCTGCGGTTTTGACGAGATAGCCGGTAGATGGAACAACAGCAAAGTGATGGATCGACTGAAGCAGGATATTTCGCAAGCTGCCGTAAAACTGCCTCCGGTCAACTTCAATGCGGGGGCCGACGGTGTCCGAACGGATTTGCAGGAATTGGGTGTATTCGAACGGATGACCGACGGGCGGGTGAATATGCCCGACGTTTACCGGGTGGGTTACGGGATCGGCCGTAAAGGGGGAGTCAAAGCTGTCGCGCGAGGGGGAGGGGCTGCCCCGTAAGTGCCATCAACCCACTCGATCCTGCGGAATTGCGTCGAGTTCTTTCCGTTAAACTTTTTGCAGCAATGCTAGAGATTGTTTCTCAAAGGATACCCATGCGGGGCAGGCCCAATCACCTGACCTCAGCTCATATCCGGATTCCTCCAGAACCTCCTCCAGAGTACCCATCTCCCGGGCAGTCTGAACAAAGAGGCTCACCGCCTCCTGCAAAGCTTCTCAGGCTTTCTCCGGAGAGCCTCCTGAACTCATCACATCGAGAGGCATGGCATGGGCAATATACCGGTTGCCTTCCTTCCAGACTTGTACAGTGTATTCAATGCGCGTAATGCGCATAATCTATCTCCTCCGAAGTACGGGTTCTGCTACGCCTGGCCTTTGCGGGTCATTCCCAGGGCATACCGGTAGATGTCGGGCACCTTATAGCGCTCGGTACCTCCGTCGCTCCCCTCGTATATACCCAACAATCCGACCTCTCTCGCCAGAGGAATCAGGGATTCCTGTCCTTCCAGTTCCGTAGCCGCGAGCGGTGTGCGTCCCACTTTCGTCAGTTCGGTCATGAGGGGCTCCAGTTCGGTGAATTCCTCCTTCAACGAACTCAAAGCTTCGTTGGAAACCTCCGGCAGACACTCGATGAGTGCCCTCGGCCTGATAATGCTCCGGGAGTATGGGGTAATGGAATGCTCCCTGGTTTCCCACGGAACGGCTTCATGTAAAAGCTGCAAGAGATATCTCGGCGTGTGGTCGTCATTGGCGTCGGCCAGTCTATTCCAGACCCAGTTGCGCGTAAAAGCCGTCTTGCCTCCCTTCATCCGCTCGCCAACCAGAGCATTCCACGCGGCGAAGACCTCCTCATTCGTCCATGTATCGATGGGACGGCTCTCGAATTTCAAGCCTTTGATATTGCCTTCCAGGTACTTCCTGAAATTGGGGTTGCGCGAAGCCTGTTTGATAATAACTTTCAGGTACGTTCCCTGATCAGTCCACTTGAGTGTTATCGAACGACCATACAAATGGGATTTGTTCTCAAAACGCAACCCCTTCCAGATGTCCTCCCTGAGGAATATCTTGAAACGCGGATTCTTGAACCGAGGTCCTATCTCCATCCAGAATACAAAATAACCTTCCAGGGCGGCCCGGCGACGCTTCCGGTCGGCTTCTCCGCTGCCAAACCCTGTGTCGAGGCCATCCAGGATGAGCAGCGCACTTTCGTTCGCTGCCCGGTCGAGATCGATAAGCCATTCATTCAGGTAAATGGCGGTTCGTTCACCCGACAACACGAATTCGAGCATATCCAGCATGTCTGACTCCGAGCCGGGAAGGGGCTTGCCGCTAAAGAAAGCGGGAAGGTCTTCCCGGCTCAATTCCAGGTGGTGAGCCAGGGCTATTGCACTATAGAAGCTCCAGAAATGGCGCCATTGGGCAGCGTATCTTTCCAGCAGATACTCGACCTGCCTGAATCCATCGCTTGAAAGCTGCCGGCGCCTCGTTCCCACCAGATCGCTCGGGGAGTGGATAATAAAAGCCGGGAACTGCGGGTCTTCGGAGAGTCGCCGAAAAATGGCGGTCTTACCGACTCCCTTGCGTCCGAGTACCAATGGCACATCGTACGCCATGGCACGGCATACGATGTCGTTTTCAACAAAAAAGTCCAAAAGGTCCGCCTGTTGCTCGGCAGTGCCCGCTGATATCGCAAGCCCCTTGAGGACCTCGGTTTTTTCTTCGCCGATCATCTGCCGGGAGTGGGTTTCCCGCGAGGTCGGCAGGAACCGTTCGACCCATTCCGCAACCGGCAAAAAGGAGCGCCATACTTCCGAATCATCGATGAGTTTGTCTGAAGTCGCAATATCGTCACGGTAACGAACAAAGTGGGTGATTTCATCTTCCAGCAGTGGATTATGATGTGGGCGTACCCGATTTGCCGGCTCCAACCACTCCGCGACCCATTCCAATGATCTGTGTTGATAGCGTTGTACGATCTCCGGAAGACCGGCGGATGGAACGGGTGATACCAGGAATCGCAGTTCCGGCGTGAAAGTTCGCTGGTGATCGGACCTGAAGGTATGGGCCGCCAACAACCCGCGCACCAACAATCCGGTCCCCCGTTTTGCCTGCGGATGAGGGAAGAATGTGACAACGGCCATATCGGCAAGATCGAACAACAACGGACCGCTGAGTTCGGTGATGCCGGTCCGGGCATCGAGCAAGATGACATCCGGCTTGAAGGGGAGCTTATGGCGGACGGCATCCAGCAACAATCGAAGCGGGTTCTTGTCTTCTCGATACCATGCCTCCGGATTGATGAAGCGCAGCATCCTGGTGTAATTGGCGTCGGGGATTCCCGCCGGGATCAAGAACAGATTATCGTCGCCTGTCACGGGTATGAGTTGGGAGGGCAGGTCCGGTTCTTCTTCCTGATCGAGTTGAAGTAACAGCGAGACAATCCCGTGACCGTTACTCACATCGTTTTCCTTGCCGAACAGGGCGGCAAGACCGGGAGCTTCCAGATCCATATCGAGGCATACGACCTTTCGTCCTCGTTCGGCGAGGATACGCGCCGTGTATGCCAGGGCTGTCGATCTCCCGACGCCGCCACGCAAGGAGTAGAAGGTGACAACTATGGGCTTCTCTAAATCTTCGTCGAGATCCGAAGGAAAGCGTGGAGCGGACATCGTGGGGGCACTGCCGCGCACAAGCGCCTCGGGCCAGAGCGGAAGATCTTCGGGCGCCTGCTCCGAAGGCAAGACTGCCACCAGTTTTCTTTCATCCGGGCTCAGTAAATCCACCCATTCGAAGTGCTCATCCTGTAGGCCGGCCAGGGCGACCCGCCTTCTCTCGGGAATCGGCAGATTCGAAAAGAGGTCGGATATGACGAGCACTATCCAGCCGCCAAAGGGATCATTTTGAATCCTGATCTCTTCGGCGGTCGCCTTGTTCCGGAACAGGTTCTCCCTGATGATCGAGGTAATCTCGTCAGCGTTCATCTCTTTCTTCCCTGTATTCTCCGGGCCTGTTTCTGAATCCAGCCGGCAAGATTTATGGCGCCGTCTACCAGGTCCCTGGTATTGATATGCGAAGGCAAAGCTAACCTGTATCTCAATCCGGCGGACCAATCGTTGAGGAAGAAAGCCTTTGCCCCGGATGTATCGGACAAATCACTCATCCGGAATCCCGCGGTCCGCCAGAGTAGAAGGAGGTCGTGACGGTGCCGCCCCTGCTTTGAATCCGGTCTTTGAATTCCCTTTATCTGAAGATAAGCATTCAAAGAGCACTCCACGGCATAACCCGCCAGATAAACAGGACCCATGGAAGCCGGGCGGGACGCAACCATGGCGTCCGCGTCCGCGGCACGTTCTCTTGCAATGGCAATCCATTCTTCTCCCGAGGAAGATGATATCATCGCGCCTCTCCTGAAAAGGTGCGGGAAATGCTGCTCAACTGGGACGTTATGTCTGAAAGGGCATTACTACATCATCAAAAGAGGTTTCTCAGCCGAGAAATCTTTTCTGAAGACTTACTTCAGAGACGAACGAGGATTCATGTTGACCTGACCGCATACTGCAACGCCGAGTTCGCCAATCCCGTCGTTTCGCTCTTCTTGAATGAAAGTATTAACACTGTCCACATGATCGGACCGTTGAAAGTATAAATATAGACGAGATTATTCCTGAAAGCCAGTACAGAATGCCAGGCTGAATATACTTTTTTAATACAAATTCGATAATAGCACGGTCATTGGATGCGGGAAGTATGTTTTAGACTTAAAAACATTCAGGACGATATGGAAATGGTGTCAGTTCTCTACGTTGTCTTCTGTATACACTTGGACTATACTGAAGTTGTGATGGCTGGTGCGTTTTATGGAGCGGGTTAAAATGTCTACACAAATCAACGGAGCAGATCTGCTTTACGATTGAAACCCATATCATTCAAGACATGACTCCCGAGGAACAGCACTAGGCCTTCAGAGAGGGCCTCTTAATCCGCGGCTACCTGGACGGAAGTTTTTCCATGGGCGAAGTCGCGGAAGCTTTGGGATTGAGATACGAGGATGCACGGGACTGGATCGCCGGCAAAGGCATTCCCACATGGCGGAAACGGTCATCCGAGGTAGACGCCGTTGCTAAGAAGAATATGGGCGAGTTGGCTGAGGAGTCAGAACCTTAAACACCAGTTTGTGTGAGAAGAACCATGAAACTCAAAATCATCGTTCATGAGGCGGAAGAGGGGGGATACTGGGCGGAAGTGCCGGCGATCCCCGGGTGTGCAACTCAAGGCCATATATTTGAGGAACTTCTCAAGAATCTCCACGAGGCAGTCGAGGGTTGTCTGTGCCCATAAATTTAGTTTGACATACGGCAGATCCTGCTGTAGAGTAGATGTAATTTTTAGGAGTCGGCAGACTCCGCAATGTTGAAGGAGCAAATAGTATGCGTAAAAGTCTGGCTGTGACGACGGCATGTTTCTGGCGCTGGTGGTGGAAATCCGGCAGGGACGTGTGCGCCGTTCGGATCTAGCTGGGCTGTTGCACCAGCTTAAGTAATAAATAGAGACCGTGGGCCGCACCGGCCCACGGTCTCTTTCGTTTCAGGGCCGTGGGAATCTCCCGCGGCCTTTTCATTTCGCAAAAGCCTCGAGAGACCCCTTCAGCCCGCACGATCAACTTCAGCAGTCAACACGAGCACGCATGCCCGCACACACATATGCAAGCGCGGCATTGCGAACCATTCGGAAAGAGCAGGCAAACACAGGACAGGCAACACAAAAAGGAGGTCGAACCAATGCTGATCGTCATGAACAAGAAGGCTACTCCGGAGGAAATCGACAAGGTCGTGGCCGAAATCGAGGCTCGGGGCTACGCGGCGCGCCCCATGCCGGGAGGAGAGCGCGTGGCTATAGGGGTCCTCAATAATAAGGGTGCGGTCGATGCTTCCCACTTTCTCGTAATGCCGGGCGTCAAGGAGATCATCCCCGTGACTCGCCCCTACAAGCAGGTCAGCCGCGAATTCCAGGCGGAAGACACGGTGGTTCGCATCGGCGGCGTGGAGATCGGAAACGGGAACCTTACGGTCATCGCAGGACCGTGCGCCGTCGAAAGCGAGGAGCAGGCCCTCACCATCGCCCGCCTCGTTCGCAATGTCGGAGCGCAGATCTTCAGGGGCGGGGCCTACAAGCCGAGGACATCGCCCTACTCCTTCCAGGGGCTTGGAGAGGAGGGCCTCAAGATCCTCGCCCGCGTCCGCGAGGAGACCGGAATGCCCGTCGTGACGGAATGCATCGACAACGAGACGTTCGACATCGTCGAAGAATACGTCGACATGGTCCAGATAGGGGCCAGAAATATGCAAAACTTCAGCCTTCTCAGGAGGGCGGGGCGGTCCCGCAAGCCCATCCTTCTCAAGCGCGGCATGGCCGCCACCATCGATGAATGGTTGATGGCCGCCGAGTACATCCTGGAGGGCGGCAACTACCAGGTAATTCTCTGCGAGCGCGGCGTTCGCACTTTCGCCCACCACAGCCGCAATACCCTCGATCTCTCGGCAGTTCCGGTGGTGCAGAAGGAGAGCCACCTGCCCATCATCATCGATCCCAGCCATGCGGCCGGACGAAGGGACCAGGTGATCCCGCTCAGCAGGGCGGCCGTTGCGGTCGGAGCGCATGGGATCATAGTCGAAGTGCACCATGCGCCGGAAAAGGCGCTGAGCGACGGGGCGCAGTCGCTGTATCCCGATCAGTTCGACGAGTTGTACCGGCAGATCCGGCCGATCTTTGAAATCCATCGGTCCGTTCACGGCGCGCACTGATTGAATTTGGCCGGGATTAGACCATTTCATGGGTGTAAGCTTTGTTCACCCCAGGGGAACACAGAGGAGGCACGGAGACCACAGAGAGGCTGAGATCAAAAATCGGATATCGGAGGTTCGAACTAAGGCGCCGGATTCTGACTTCCGACCATCGGCCCCGTTGCTTTGTTGAGCGACGCTTAACTTACGGAGGTCGGGGTTCGGAGAGCAGAGACGGAGTTCGAATTTCGGAGGTCGGAATGGATATGTCTGACTTCCGACCTCCGATTGCCGACCTCCGTCTCTGTGCTCTCCATGGTTTTCACACCACCGGCCACCATACGGTCTGAACTCCGTCCGGCTGTGACGAACCAGGAACGGCGGACGAGTAACGACCGGGAGTTTGAATATACCTGTTAGAGACAAGAAGGGAAGGGAGCAACAGCATGGATCTGAGGCAATATCCGGATCGGGAACAATTTCGTGAGTTGGCGCAAAAGGGAAACCTCATCCCCGTTTGTGTCGAAGTCCTGGCGGACACCGAAACGCCGGTATCCGCTCTCGGTAAGCTTTATAGCGGCAAAGGCGATGTCTTCCTCCTGGAGAGCGTCGAGGGCGGGGAACGTTGGGGAAGGTACAGCTTCCTGGGGACATCAGCCCTCAATACCGTGCGCGTGTACCGCCACGAGGTCGAAATCGAGGGAAGCGAAGGGGGCGTTCGGCGCGTGCGGCACAACGGGGACCCGACGGCGGTTCTGCGGTCCGTCATGGCGGACTACCGCCCGGTTTCGCTTCCCGAGCTTCCCAGGTTCTGGGGCGGAATGGTGGGGTTTCTCACCTACGAGATGGTTTCCTTCTTCGAAGCCATTCCCAACAAGCTGCCGGAGGACAAACCGCTGGCCCACATGATGATCACGGACCGGCTCTTCATCTTCGACAACATCCGTCATACCATGACGATGGTGGCTCACGTCTTTCTGGATGGGAACAGGGACCCGGACGCCGCCTACGACGAAGCCCTCGTGCGCCTCGACGAAATGAAGACGGCTTTGAATCTGCCGTTGCCGCTCGATCACGGGCCGTCCAACACGCCGCCCCCCTTTGTGAAGCCCGAACCCGTTATCGAGGAATCCGGATTCCGCTCGCAGGTCGCTAAAATAAAGAACTACATCCTCGAAGGCGACGTCATTCAAACCGTGCTGTCCCAGCCCTTTGTATGCTCCCCGCCGCCCGATCCCTGGATGCTCTACCGGGCGCAACGCTACATCAATCCGTCTCCCTACATGTATTTCCTCCACCTGGGCGATACCGTCCTGGTGGGATCATCCCCCGAAACCATGGTGCGCCTGGAAAACGGCGTGGCGACTCTGCGGCCGATAGCCGGAACGCGGCACCGGGGAAAGACCGAGCAAAGAGACCGGGAACTCGCCGACGAACTCCTGCAGGACCCGAAGGAACGGGCGGAGCACCTCATGCTGGTGGACCTGGGACGAAATGATCTTGGCCGCGTGGCCGAAATCGGAACCGTCCAGGTGACTGACCTGATGGTCGTCGAACGCTACTCCCACGTGATGCACCTGGTTTCCAATATCAATTGCGACATGCGGCTGGACCGCGATGCCTGGGACCTCTTTCGGGCTACATTCCCGGCCGGGACCCTCTCGGGCGCTCCCAAGGTGCGGGCCATGGAGATCATCGCCGAACTGGAAAAAGAACCCCGCGGTCCCTACGGCGGCGCGGTCGGGTATGTTTCTTTCTCCGGCAACATGGACATGGCGATCACCATCCGGACGGCCTGCATCGAGGACGGACTCATGGTGGTCAGGGCCGGAGCGGGTATCGTGGCGGATTCAGACCCCGAAAAGGAACGTGTGGAGACGGTGAACAAGGCCATGGCAATCCAGAGGGCCTTGCAACTCATATGCAAGAACGCGGAATAGACCGGACAGACCTGACAAGAAGCGGGAGATAATACTATGCTGCTCATGATCGACAACTACGATTCCTTCACCTACAACCTGGTGCAGTACCTCCAGATGCTCGGGGCCGAGGTCAGGGTGGCGCGAAACGATGCCGTCACGCTATCGGATATTGCCGCGATGCAACCCTCCGGGATCGTCATCTCTCCGGGACCGTGCCGTCCCGAGGATGCGGGAGTTTCCGTTTCCGTAATCCGGGAGTTTTCGGGTAAAATACCTCTCCTGGGCGTCTGCCTCGGCCACCAGGCCATCGCGGTGGCGTTCGGAGGGAAAGTGTTGCATGCCAAGAAGCTTATGCACGGGAAGGTATCGGACATAACCAGCGATGGAAAGTCGGTCTTCAGCGGTTTACCCACTCCTTTCCAGGCCATGCGCTACCATTCCCTGGCGGTTTCCAGGGAGCACCTCCCGGCGTGCCTCGAAGTGACGGCGGAAGCCGAAGACGGCGAGATTATGGGCATCCGCCACCGG
Organism: uncultured Syntrophobacteraceae bacterium; assembly: GCA_964407285.1. Lineage (GTDB taxonomy): Bacteria > Desulfobacterota > Syntrophobacteria > Syntrophobacterales > Syntrophobacteraceae > CAYOVG01. The sequence continues at coordinate 19,986 of CAYOVG010000019.1, read as the reverse complement.
GAACACCTGACCGAGGGGATTCAGTTCCACCCCGAGTCGATCATGACTCCGGTCGGGAAGCGACTGCTCAGGAATTTCTTGAAACAGATATAGAACAGATATGATTTGATGCTTCCGCTGGATGCGGTCGAGAGGAAGGGCGAGAAGATGAGCATGGTTCGTGAGGGGTTGTCGAAAATAGTAAAGAGGCAGAATCTCGATGAAACCGAGATGACGCAGTTGATGATGGAAATCATGTCCGGAGAGGTGACGGACGCTCAGATCGGCGCCGTCATGGCTGCCCTGGCCACGAAGGGGGAAACCTTCGTGGAACTGGCCGGAGCGGCGAGGGCCATGCGCCGGAAGGCGACGCGGATCAACGTTGCGTCGTCAACGGTGGTCGACACCTGCGGGACGGGGGGAGACGGGACCAACACGTTCAACATATCCACCACTGCAGCCTTCATCGTCGCGGCATGCGGCGTGACGGTGGCGAAGCACGGAAACAGGTCGATTTCGAGCAAGTGCGGCAGCGCGGACCTCCTGGAAGCCCTGGGGGTCCGGATCGACATCGATCCCGAAGTGGTGGAAGAGGCGGTCCAGGAGATAGGCATCGGCTTCCTCTTCGCTCCCCGCTACCATGGGGCCATGCGGCACGCCGCCAAAGCGAGAAAGGAAGTGGGCATCCGTTCCATATTCAACATGCTGGGGCCGCTGACCAACCCGGCGGGGGCCAACTGCCAGATCCTGGGGGTCTACGCTCCGGAACTCACCGAGATGTTCGCGCAGGCGTTGCGCCTGCTGGGCGCCAAGAGGGCGCTCGTGGTCCACGGCCATGACGGTCTCGACGAGATTTCGATCTGCGCTCCCACCCGTGTCTCGGAACTCTATGACGGGCTTATCCGAACGTACGATATCACCCCGGAGCAACTCCTCGGCGGGACGGCGAAACCCGAAGACCTGGCGGGAGGCGATCCCGCCGCCAATGCCGAGATCACCATGAGTATCCTGAAGGGGGAAAAGGGCCCCAGACGTGACGTGGCGGTGGTCAACTCGGCGGGGGCGCTCATTGCCGCCGGCAAAGCTCCGGATTTCGCCGCAGGCATCAAACAGGCCGAAGCCGCCATCGACAGCGGCGCGGCTGCCGCCAAACTGGATGCCCTTGTCGGTTTCACTCGGGCGAACGGTTGATGCGCCGGCGCCTGCGGCGCCGTTTTTGATCGCCTCATGCGTAGATGCGGTAAACACACCAGGGTGAAAATGGAGAACTGAAAATGCCCTCGGATTTTCTTGATAAGATCCTGGAACGTAAACGAATGGAAGTGGAAGAGGCGCGGCGAGAGATTCCGGAAGATGAAATGCGCCGTATGGCGGAGGATGCCTCGATAGAGCGCCGTCCCTTCTTCCGTGCTCTGGCCGCCCCGGGCCCGTACGGCGCCAACATCATTGCCGAAGTGAAGCGTGCTTCGCCGTCCAAGGGGCCCATCCGCCCGGACCTCGACCCGGCCGCCTTCGCCCGGAAGTACCAGGCCGGCGGCGCCGCCGCGATGTCGGTCCTAACCGACCGCGCCTTCTTCAGCGGCAGCATCGAAGATCTGCAAAAGGCTCGCGGTGCGGTGGAGCTCCCCGTGATCAGGAAGGATTTCCTTATTTCCTTCTACCAGATTTATGAGTCGGCGGTGATAGGGGCCGATGCGGTCCTTCTCATCGCCAGGGCCATGCCCTGGGAATTCCTTAGAGACTGCCTTGCCGTGTGCGGGGAGCTCGAACTGGACGCCCTCGTGGAAGTGCATTCGGAGCGCGAACTCGAGGACGCCACGCGAGCCGGCGGCAAGCTGATCGGCATCAATAACAGGGACCTGAGCACCTTCCGCACCGATATCGAGAACTCGATTCGCATCGGCCGCCATGTTTCGGGCGATCAGGTCGTCGTTGCGGAAAGCGGCATCCGGGACCGTAGCGATATTGAGCGGTTGTGCGACGGGGCAGGGATCTGCAATTTCCTGATCGGGGAGAGCCTCGTGCGGGCGTCGGACCCGGAGGGTTTTCTGAAGGGCCTCCTGGGACGGAGTTCGACGGATGAAGGGGGAAGGCGATGAGTGATCGAGCGCTCGATCAGCCTGGACGCGACAACGGAGAGAGAGGACCGGGTAGTGTTCCTCGGGGGAACGTTCCGCAGGTGAAGATCTGCGGTCTTACGACCGTGGAGGAAGCGTTGGGGTGCGTGGAACTTGGGGCGAACGCCGTCGGGCTCGTCTTCTACCCTCCAAGTCCGCGAAACCTCGCCGTCGAGGATGCCCGGCGGATCAGCCATGCGCTTCCCTCCGGCATCTGTGCCGTGGGTGTGTTCGTGAACGAGCCGTTCGAATCCATTATGCACAAGGTCGAGCGGTGCGGATTGGAGGCCGTGCAACTGCATGGCCTCGAACCGCCGGAGCTCGTGAAGGACCTGCTTCGCGAAGGGGTGCGGGTCATCAAGGGGCTATACATAAACCGAGAGCCTTTTGTCGGTTCCGCATCCCTATTCGGCGCCACGGCGTACATTGTGGAGTGCGGGGGCGGGCGCCTTCCGGGCGGCAACGCCATGCAGTGGGATTGGGGCGCAACGGCGTCGGCGCTCCCCGCGGGCGAGCGGTTGGTGCTGGCGGGGGGACTCACTCCCGAAAATGTGGCCGATGCCGTCCGGATGGCTTGTCCCGATGCCGTGGATGTCAGTTCCGGCGTGGAACTGGCCCCCGGACGGAAGGACTTGCATAAGGTGAGGCGATTTATCGATACGGTGCGTCGGTGCGGGTGTCCCAAGCAGTTGAAGATTGTATTCGACCGGACCTGATTTATCTTAGAGTTAAATCAAGCTTATACCGCAACAATTCGGGAGTTGTGCCGAGTTGGTTGCGGTATGGAGTCTCTGTTTCAATGAGATGCGTAGAATTTGGAGGTTGCAGGCAAGCCGCCGTACAGGCGGCGATCTTGAACTGCAGGTTCTCAATATCGTTGGAAGGTTCAGTTCTCGATGAACCGTTCCGGGAGGTTGTACCATGCCACTGCCTGTCGCTCATTCGGGCGCCGGACTGATCGCATATCTCCTGTTTAGAAAGCGCAGTGAGATCAAGTCGCGCCGACGAGAAATCCTGTTGGTCGCGATGTCCGTTTTTCTCGCCAATCTTCCCGATCTGGACTTCCTGCCGGGGTTCTGGTTCGGGAATGCAAGCAAGTTCCACCATGGTCCCACCCACAGCCTGTTGTTTGCATTGATCATGGCCCCTATCATTTACCGTATCGTCGTTGCCATATTCAAGGATGTCCCTAAATCGACGCTCATGGGCATCTGTTTCGTGTCGCTGATGTCCCATGTCGTGTTGGATTACTTTTCACTGGATCGCGGGGCGCCGTTCGGGGTTCCCTTGTTCTGGCCTTTCCTCCAGGAGAACTATACAGCGACGGTCGCGTTGTTCGGCGATGTCGTGCGGGAAGACGGACGCGGTCCTCTCGGCTTTCTGTTGAGCCTTATCAATAAGACCAACGGAAGAGAGGTTCTTGTTGAGTTCTTTTTCATCGGAACGCTCCTTTCCGCGGTGTGGTGTTGGAAAAACCGCGCCAGGCCCGTTTCCATGCTTTCGACATCGGGAGCTTTGGTCGTCTGTGCGCTGCTCTATTATGTATTGCATATCAGGTCCGGACCGTTCTGAACGAACTTCACTCCGTACGACATGATCTTGAATGGATTATTCAGGTCCACACGGAAAGATTATTCCGTAATACTCGGATAGCGGCTATCCAGACCCGGACGAGCAGACCGCATCGATTTTGAAAGCCGATGCGGTCTGCGGACCTCGAACGCCTACTAATGGTTTTGATAATCGCATCGGTCTTCCATCCTCCGATTTACCAGCCTCGAATTCTTTTCCACCGTATACCTTCTCCTTGCGTTTTTTCCCAATTGACCGTGAAACGGTGAGCTGCCAAAGCCCTCCGGCCCGGTGAACAGCATTTCTTTTTTCCGGGAGTATGCATAAAGTCGTCCTTGCTGAGCAATCTGCTTGCATTGGAATGGAACACGCTGTAAAACCCGGAATACAAACATCGTATTTGGAAATTATATTTCATCTGTCTGCAGGTCTCGGAGGCTTATGGCGAAATGAGGAGAATAGCACATCTTTGTATCATGGTTTTATGCGGGCTGGTTCCTTTGCTCTTCGCGGGATGCGGATCGACCAGGCGGGAAGTGGTGGCGGATAAGGCTCCTGTCAGTATTCCAGCCGCGAAATTCAAGGTAATGGACGTATCGAACAACACCGGGGAGATTTTCGATGTAGACGTCATCGGTATGATGTGGAACGGCATGGAGGATGCCCTGAAGAAGGAGGGGATGTTGTGGACGGAGAAGTCCTCCACTGCTCCGATCGAGCTGAACATTCATATTGTTGCCTATGAGAAAGGAAATCTCATCGCGCGGTACCTGTCGCCGGTGGGTGGATCAACCAGGCTTGCGGTAAAGTGCGACGTGAACAGGGGCGGACGCTTGATAACGACCATCGAGACCCGGGAGGCCTATACTTTCGGAAACGGTCTGACCTTTGGGGCCTGGAGAAAGATATTCAACAGGGCCGCCGAAGAACTGACAAGAGAACTCCGGTTGAGAATGACGGGCTGAAACGGATTGCCGCCAACCAGTCTGTTGTCAGAGGAAGTGGATCGAGAAAGAGATGTCTGCTCCGCCGTTGAAGGGCGTTCGCCCATTCTTGACACTGGAAGGGGATGGGTATAACTTTGATTTATCAGGCATTCCCAACAACATAAATGGATGAACCGAACCGGCTTTGCCTGTTCGCACGGCGTGGTTTATCTTTCATAGGTGAATAGGTGGGAGCAGGGGAATGGAGATCAGTATCTCCGAACTCGGAAGGCAAAGACGACCACCGGATGACCATTTTTGCTTTTGAGCACTATCCCGATATGCTGGGCAGCGGTGGAGACATCCGAACCGGCCGCATGGTTCAGCCGGATGCCCACGGGGCCTTAGGGTATGAAGTCTTCGTTGAAGGCAAGAACAGCTAAACCATGAGCAATTCCAAAGCAGTAGCTGGACGGGTATTTCAGCGGGGAAGGGGGACGCGGCCGATGCATCCCCATTCCCCGCTTTGGCTTCCGGGGCGTGAGGACTCCCATGGTTGTGAGATGGTGAATGCGAGGCCGGGGTGCCGGCGTAAACCGAAGAATGCGGGAATTTAGGAAGGCGGGTCAGAACACATGGATAGTTTCAAGTCGGGTTTTGTCGCCCTGTGCGGGGCGCCCAACGTTGGTAAATCCACACTTCTGAATGGTATTTTGAAGGAAAAGATCTCTATTACGGCCCCGAAGCCGCAAACCACACGCAATCGCATAATGGGGATATTGACCGGACCGCAGTCTCAGTTGATCTTCATGGACACGCCCGGAGTTCATAAGGCGCGGGACGAGTTCAACAAAATCATGGTGGAAACGGCTCTTGCCACTCTCGGCGAAGTGGACGCGATCCACTTTCTGATCGAAGCCCCCGAGGCGCGCCGGGACATCAACGGTTACATACTGGATATCCTGAAGGGTGTCGGCACACCCGTGATACTGGTCATCAACAAAGTGGATCTGCTTCGCAATAAAGCGGACTTGCTGCCCATCATAGACCACTACGGCGGCCTTCATGACTTCAAGGCGGTCGTTCCGATATCGGCGCTGCATGGAGACGGCATCGAACGGCTGGTCGAGGAAACAACGGCACTAATTCCGGAGGGGCCGCTCTACTATCCCGAAGATGATATCACGGACCTTCCCGAGCGCTTCCTGATAGCCGAACTCATCAGGGAGAAAGTCTTTCACCTGACCAAGGAGGAGATCCCGTATTCGGTAGCGGTCACCGTGGAGCAATTCACTGAGGACCCGGAACGTAACATCGTCAATATCGAAGCCACGATCCATGTGGAGCGCGATTCACAAAAGTCCATCATTATCGGAAAGAAAGGGCAAATGCTCAAGGAAATCGGCAAACAGGCCCGCCGGGACATAGAGACGATGCTTGGGATACACATCTACCTGGGCCTTTTCGTGCGTGTTCAAAAGGATTGGCGAAAAGACCCCCGCGCTCTCTCCCGGTTTGGATACCGCATGCCGGCGCGTTAAAGGAGACGCAACCCGTCACCCTAGTACAGCCCATCCAGCGTGAGATACGTCGCTCCCATGCGTCCGGCGATCTCGACGCCGCAACCCATGTCCATGGGGCTGAATGTCTGCGTATCGACCACAATCGACTGTATGCCGTGCCGCTTGACCTCCCGTGCATAGTAAAAGGTCTCATCCAGAGGGTCGCCGCCGAAGCAGCTCACATTAGGGTTCCCGTCCGAGAAAAGCAGCATGGCGGGAAGCACCTCGGGGTTCTTTCGCTTCTCCTGGAGCAGGAGGCGTATTCCCAGATCAAGTCCGGCTGCAAGCGGCGTCCTCCCCCCAACGGGCAGGCGTTCGACGCCTTCAGCGGCATCACGGATGTTGAGGGTGAGCGGCATCACGATCTCGGCCTGCCTATGCCTGAACGTAATGATTCCCAATTTGTCGCGATGCAGGTAAAGGTCCTGCAATAAAGCTTCGATCACTCCCTTGGTGACCGACATGCGGTCGTTGGTCCGCATGGAAGCGCTCGAATCAACGATCAGCACCAGCGCAAGTCCCGTTCTTCGAGATCTCTTGCGCAGTCGCATATCATCCCACGATATCTTGATACTGCCTGCTCCGTTTCCACTGCTGTTCCCATTCCCAATCCCGTTTCTGGTGTGCTGATGGGGGGCCGCCGCCCTGAGGGTGGCTATGACGGATAAATCCTCCAGGGTGTCTCCCGTACGCGGAAGGCGGCTTCCGTGAACGTACCCCCCCTTGCGGGGATCAGGCAGCGTGAACCGCTTTCCCGGATGCGTTCCGGGCATGATGCGATACCAGGGAACATGAGGAAGAACCTGCTTAGCCCCGGCGCAAAGGTGCGTAACGCACTCGACAGGTGATTTATACGCTTTTACCTGTGAAGCTTTCTTGGGACGGTTCCGGTGCACCGGCGACCACTCCTCGCCGGGACCGTTTACGGGAGCGTTTTGATCGAAGAGGTCCTTCAACTGCTCCGCATTGAATTCCGATTTTTGGAGGGGCGTTTTCTTGATCCGGTGCGGCAGCACGAGTCGCGCGGCCAACTGCAGGTCCTCCATGGTGACCCGCGTACGGCCTTCAAAAGCGGCATTGGCCCTGGCGGTCTTCATCATGGCGATGTCCGCGCGGTGCCCGTCTGTTCCCATGGCGACCACCACTTTGGCCGCGGTTTCGATCAGTTCCTCTGTGAATACAATGCCGGGAAGGGATTCCTTCGCCAGGACGATACGGTGGGCGAGGTCTTCGTCGGCCTGTCTCCAAGCAGCCCTAAACCCTTCCGGGTCCTGCTCGAACGCCAGTCGCCGCTTGACGATTTCGATACGGTCACGTACCGCATCCACGGATTGGATAGTGACCGAGAGGCCGAACCGGTCCAGGAGTTGAGGCCTGAGGTCTCCTTCCTCCGGGTTCATGGTGCCGACCAGTACGAACCGGCTGGGGTGAGAAAAGCTGATTCCCTCCCGCTCCACCATGTTCATGCCGGATGCGGCGGCGTCCAGGAAAAGGTCCACGATCTGATCGTTTAAGAGATTCACCTCGTCGACATAGAGGATACCCCTGTGCGCTTCAGCCAGAAGACCGGGCTCGAAGCATTTCTCACCAGTCTTGAGGGCCTTTTCAATGTCAATGGAGCCCAGCAGTCTGTCCTCCGTCGTGCCGATGGGCAGGTTCACGAGCCCGATCGTACGCTCCCGTTCGGGAAGGGGGTCCCCGTTCTTGAGTTTCTTGCCGCAGAACGGGCATCCGTCGAAAGGCCTGTCAGGACTACAGCGATACGGGCAGCCATCCACAACGCGAATAGTGGGCAGAAGGTCCACCAGGGCGCGCACGCCGGTCGATTTGGCGGTGCCGCGCTCTCCCTTGATGAGGACCCCTCCGAGGGTGGGATCTATGACATTGAGCAGAAGGGCGAGCTTCATCAGTCCCTGCTCGACGATGGCGGAAAAAGGAAAGCTGTTCTTGTGCATTACCTGGTTCCCGGCCCTTTCGTTGTGGAGGTGGAGGCAAACCGACTGAAATAGCGATCCTCTTGTTTCGACGCAAACTTATAGGGCGATTCCCATTCTGTCAAGGGGGATGTCCGGTTGCAGGATACTACGGGTCACAGTCTGATGGTTCCGGTGTGATCGGCTTCCCCGACTTTTCGCCTCGGGCCGCTTTCACTCGAAGAGAGGCAAGTTGTTTGAATAGGCCGATAAAGGGTCTTTCTATATAGGCATATGCAATAAGCGCGAATGAATTTATGATTAATACCGCAATAAACAGAATGACATATTGATTATGTACGTAATGTCGAATCCATGCTATGAAATTATAGCCTAGTATTGGGTGTATTAAATAAAGAGAGTACGTTGCATTTGAATAGGATTGTATATTATTCGGAATTTTATCACTAATCAGGATGAATTTAAAAAATATACATATTGCAATTATTTGATTTATTTGAGTAAAATACTGTTCTGGTCGTATGGCGTTAGCAACTATTATAAAAAAGCTAACATTGAATAAAACCAACATATCTAATATTAATATTACAGAGTATAGCCAATTATCAAATGTTTCTGATATGGATATGGCAATACCAATCAGAATAAAGGAAATAAAGTGTAAATCATGTGCAACAGGCTTAAGCCATTGAATGTAGCCCGATACCCAAATGATCAAGATTATTAGAATATTGATGATTAGAAGCTTGAAAACAGTCCATTTACCGACAATCATGGATAAAATGTAGAACTTTATTTCTACAGCTAATGTCCAAACAACCGGATTGATAAGAACTGTTCCCATCTCTTTGCTGAAGGTCGTTGCCGTGCCAAAATAATCATAGAGTGTAATATGGTATTCGTTGCCGCGTAACCAATACTGGATTATAACCACCATTAGGGTAGAAAACAGCAACATTGGATATATTCGGAATAATCTGTTCACGATATATTTGGCCCGTGTATATCTGTTCTGCATGGGAATAGTAAGATATCCACTTATCAAGAAAAATAAGGCAATACCAATAACCGTAATGTGTGCACCACCGAAGAGTTTTCCAAAAATATCCTGAAGTTTCCATAGATTATTACCTGTTGCGGATAGTAAGGGTAACTTTTCACTACTTTCTATTAAATCTCTGACAAAAACAGCATCGAATGTACCGCTCCACACAAAATGGCCGTAGACTACAGCATAGGCTGCAAAAAGCCTTGCAATCTCAATTCCATTATTTCTGTTTCTTTTCCTATTCTCAGTATCATTTATAATCTCGAATTCCTCTGGATGCGGTCGTTTTGGCATGATTCTAATAGAAATGGCATTTCTCATATTCCAAATATTCATCGAGTTGGTCCTTCTTGAATCCAGACTTACAGCATATATTTCAGAAATAGATTTATTCTAACTGTTAGTTTATAAAATTAAACAGAATAATACCGAAAGCAGAAATTTTCCCGTATGCTGTCAAGAATTGAAGCGGAATATGATGAATTTACTGAAAACGAAATTTATCATAAAAGATACGCCAATCGCAACCACAAGATATGTCAGATCCTTATCGAGTAGCCAAGGCAAATCCATCACCTGTTCCACCTTTAAGGTTGCAAACCGGGATGCGAGCGCCAATCCGCATACTATGGAATACGAAAGTAAGCGTGGAAAGGAAAACCGGCGGTTCGATGCAGAGAACGTCCAGTATGAGTGCATAAAATAATTTGCAATTGTTGCAATTAAAAAGCTAACGGCGGCAGCGATCGGAAGATCGACCCCCAAGCTCTTGGTAAGAAACATCGAGATGCAGACATCGACAACCAGACCGATTCCGATGGTAATAGAGAACCTGACGAATTGAGCGGCATGCTCGCTCCTGATGAGCTTTCCTAATCTTTCTATGGGCAGTTTCATGGATTAAAGCGGCCCATGCAGGAGAAAAAAAGCGTTTTGAGTATAAACGCATTTCCCGAAACGGATTTGATCTTGGTCGGGATCTGTCCCCCACGCGGGTACGCTCTTGTCACGGGAAGTTCGCATACCCGATATCCGAGTCGCGCCGCTCGAATCGCCAGATAGTAGTGGAGTTCATAGTGGCTGAAGACATCCCGAAAAGGCTGAACTCTGGGATCTTCGAGAAGAGTGCGGCTGTACGCCCTAAATCCGTTGGTTGTGTCGGTATACCGGAAGCCGGCGGCCAGACTGATCATCGGTGCGTGCAGCAAGCAAACCCCAAGATGCCGCAGCAAGGGCGTGTTGATTCCCCTGCCTCCAGGAACGTATCGGGACCCCTGGATGTGGTCGTGGCCTCGCTCCAGCGCATCGACGAATCGGGGAATGGCGCTTGTATCGTCCTTGTCGTTACCGTCGATCACTATGACGCCCTCATATCCCTGGTCCAGCGCATAGGCGAAAGCCATGCGCATCTGAGCGCTCAGGCGGCCGGGGCCCTTCTTAACGAGCAGGGCCGTAACTTCCTGCTGCCTCAGGAATTCATCATCAAGCGATCCGTCGGTACTACCGCCATCGGCTATTATGATATCGACGCACTGTGACAGGGGCTTCATCTTCCTGAGTTGGGAGCGGATACGCTCCCCTTCGTTGATGACAAATACCGCCACGCAGTATGGATGGCTTTTTTCAGCATACGTGATGAGTTGAAATTCCGGAAACTGCCGGGTTAAATCATGTTTGCCATACATTTTGCTATCTATATTGTCCGCGGACATGAAGTCTCTCTCCTTATTCCGATTGAAGCATTACATTGCGTCTCGTGACATCGCTGATCAATACGGAACTGTTCTTTTCCTCCATGGTGAAGTAAAGCGGCCTATTGAATGATTCCTCGAGACTGCGTCCGGTGTATTCACAAAGCACCGTCAGTATGACGAAAATGAAGAAAAACATGAGACTGTTCTGGAAAGAAAGCGTAGTCCACCCCTCGGCAACCGATCCCTTGAACAGGTAGACACCAACCACATACAGTATGTAGAGCAAATTAAGGCTCCCGGCCGCCAATCCCAGCCTGCTCATCATGCGAAGCGGGTGGAGGCTGTTCGCCACTATCATCGAGATCCCGCTGTTCAGATCATCCCAGAATCCGCTCTCGACACATTTCCTCGAACTACAGATGATCTGATACGGAAAGGAATTGCACCGAAAACCCACCATACCGGCAAACAGCCGCATATGACGGTATCGGTCTCCAATGCGGGTGATAGCATTTACAGCCTGACGACTGAGCGCGAACATCCGCGTTGCATTTGGAATGATGTCGATGCCGATGAATTTTTTCATGTACCAATGGAAAAATTTCCGCAGGAGCCTTGAAAACCATGGTCTGGGGGACGGATTGATCGCCACCCCTACCAGCATGTCCGAACCGCTGCGGCACTTCTCCACCAGTTCCGGGACAAGCGACGGCGAATCGGTTTCCGGATTCATCACGATAATGAAATCGCCAATAGCCGTTTCAAGTCCCGCGGTGATAGCAACTTCAACTCCATACGCGCGAGAGAGGCAGATCAATCGTATGCATGGAAGAGAAGGCAGAAGTTTGGAAACCTCGCCTACTGTATTGTCCTTGGAACCGTCGTCAATGAGAACTACCTCATAGTTCGTAAAGTAAGTGTCTAATATTGAGCAAGCTTGCTTAACGAATTCAACCGCAGTCGATTCCATATTCTTCAACGGAGCAACGATGGAAACGAATGTATCAACCTTCATAGCCCTGTACCTTATCGAGTTGTGGGGGCAGAGTCATCTTGTATTCTTCAATAGCATCAAAAATATTGTCGATCTTGCCGCCCATAATGCAAGTGAGATTGCTCATCCCGTGATCGTGTTTATAGAGAATGGGCCGACTGTCGTCAACCTCGCTTTGCGGCAGCACGGTTTTCACCTCCCACAGGGAATCCATATACCTGGACTTTGAGAGAACTGGAATATAGCGTGATGCATCGCGTATCATATGCGGATACTTACTCTCCTTCGGGTAGTTTTGAAAGAATAGATATGCATTCATGTAATCCGCATCATCCGTCCACGAGCAATGCGGAGTGTAACGGACATGGCTCAATGTGTGCAACTTACGGGGTGGAAACGGCATTGTAGAAAAGAACGGGCCGCACATTACGGTTATTCCGAGATGCCTTACTTCTTCCGGCGGCTCTATCAACGCCATCTCCGTCAACTCATGTTTCAGCCGTATAGTCGGAAGACCTGAAGCGATCAGGAGTTCGTTTATCATGCTGTACGTGCAGTTCAGAACTCGACCGGTGGTGATTTGGCCCGACGCATTGCCGGATTCCCAGTCCACCGCGATCCTGCCGCCTCTCATATATTCCAGTCGTGTAACTCTGGTATTCAGGTATATTTCTCCTCCTTCGGCTTCCAGACGTTCTCGTGCAATAATCTTCAACAGAACGGGATCAAAGGCGTACTCCACTACTTTGAACACCTCTTCGATAAGCTCCATATCGAAAAGCTCTTTAATATTTCGAGGAGCAACCTCGATCGGCGCCTGAATACGTTCCATGAACGTTTTGAACTGCCTCGCGGAAACCTTCGAAAACTTTCTTGCTATGGCGTAATATTTTTCAAAATCAGCAACAACGCATCCGGGATAATCCCGTATGAATCGCGGGAAATTTACTCTGGACCGCAGTGCGGTCAAAATGCTCCGCGGGTAATGATACCCGTTGTGCACACGAGCCTGATTGACATACGACGCTCGTTGCATCAAATCCGGCCCACGCTCGAATAGAATCACTCTGAGTTGGGAAGATGCCAGGAAAGTGGCCAGACCAAGGCCGAAAAAGCCTCCTCCTATTACCACGGCATCGTAGGACCGGTACTTCATAAATAGACTCCTTTGACGAAGTCGACAGCTTCCTCGACAGCTTCGAGACCGCGTGGCCCCGACCGCATTTCGATGGAAATCCATCCGGAATACGGTGATTTGCCGAGAGCTGCCGCTGCTCGGGCATGGTCCGGATGCGGGCGCGAAAAGTCCTCCAAAAACGGCTCGCTCACGTGAAAATGCACGGCCAGTCCAATGTGTTCCTGAATCAGGGCAGCGGCATCCTCCTTGTTGAGGATCATTGCGCCGGTATCGAAGTGGAGATTGACTCCCGGTGAACCGGTCAAGGTGACGACTCCGGCGCCTTCGGTCACGGTCCTTACGAAGTCGCACCCATAGTCCTCCGGGTTCGGCTCCAGGCAGATGTGTACTTCCTGAGACGCCGCGTATGCTCCAAGCTCGCTGAAGAACTCTACGGAAGATGCGATCGCATCTTCCTCACTCATACTTCCCCGTAAACGGTTCTTTGGGGAACCGAACACCAACGCATGGGCTCCGCATCCAGCAGCAAGGTCACACTGATGCATCAAGTATTCCAGGCAAATCCGGCGTGTGGCGGGATCGAAAACCTTGAGGTCGGGTTTGCCGAAGAGCAGGGCCTGGAAGGCCACTATCTGCAAGCCATACCTGGAAAGGGTCCGTCGAAACTCGACAGCATCGGCTCTCGAGGCTTTATCGACGGCCGGCCACACCCGTGTCGGCGCAATTTCAATTCCCTGTACTCCCTTCGATTGAAGGAGCACATATGCGTTCTCATCATCGCGGGCATCCCACGCTATATTCGAAACTGCCAGCTTCACCAGTTGGACTCCTTATTTCTTGACTCGGTCTATGTAGAGTTCAAGGTCCTTCAATACCTCTTCCCTGGAATAGAGATATCCCCCCGTGCCGCCCCATAAGTCGGCGTGAATAGATCGGAAGTCGTAATTTGAAATGGGAACGGCCTTCGAACCTACCTGCTTGTCCGGGAAAAAGCGGTCGAGTATATTTTGCGTGGGAACTGGTTCCGTTGCGAAGTTTATAACGGACAGTCGGTGCTCCCGGGCTTTTTCGATGTCATCCCAAAGCCTATCCAGGAAGTAGTACTGAAAGCTGCTGCCCGTATTTATCATTTCCAGGCAATTATCGTTAAGCAGATCATAGATTATATTCTTCTTGAGCCCATTTCCGAACAAGCCGGGCAATCTTACGATCGTGCATTCGGGAAACTTCTCCAGAACAAACTTTTCGACAAGACATCTGTGCTTTCCGTATGCGTGATTGTCCAGTCCAAATGGATTTACGTTCTCATCGACCCCAACGGGGTTGGGGTAAACATCGATGGTCGAAACCAGAATGAAATGCCGGGTTTTAACTTTCTCGAGGTTTTCGAGCAGTCTGTTGATACCTCGCATGTCCAGTTCGGGTTCCTTGTTCGCCATCCATTTCACCGCGGACACGCCGGCGCAGACGATCAGTTCATATTCTCTCCCACTAATTTTTTCTATGTTTCCAGTATTGAAGGAATCGCTGAAAGCGTGCTGCGCCGCCAGATTCGAACCGACAAAACCCGAATAGCCAATAAGAGCAGAAAGCATCGTGTGTCCTCCATTCCTTTGAAAGAAGCAGTATCGACGTATCTACTACCACATGATAACGAGTGAAATCCAGTGCAACTTAGTGTAAATCGATGTTGTCGGTCAAAGACGATGCTCCACTCCGTAAGTTTTCGGGCATCCCGGTCAGAAATGGATAACCGGACAATCATTCGAGGAAGTCGGTCAGATCTTCAGATTTCTGGAATTTCAACGTTGAAGTCCTCAGCCTTTTGACCTCAAAGCCCGCGGGGAGTAGAATCGATCTGGCATCGAAGCTGATAGCCGGTTTCGATTCCGACTTCAAGAAAAGAGGAAACCTGACCACCTTCCGGTATGGAGGGAGACAAACAGCGGGAATCTGGTTTGTGGCGTTGCTCCAGATTGCAAAATATCTGGGGGAGTTCCCGATTACGGGAACTCGATTCCATCGATTAGAAACCGAATACTCAATCTCAAGTATTAATATAGATGTACTTGGATCGATGTAATCAACAGGTATTTGAATCTCATTCTTATTAGAGTTAGAGGTAGTATACTTTCTGTTTATATCAATTGAGACACCTTCCTCTTCTATAACAATTGGGTCTTGTACTCGTTTCCATATTATGGAATGAAATGTCTTACCGGCAACTCTGTAATGTGTAAGTAGATTGTGATAGAATTCCCATGATGTGCTTCGGATCCAATCCTCATAGGGGAAAAAGTTTCTCTTCAGAGTTTCTACGAATTCAGGTTGTTTTTCATTAAATTGTTTTAAATAACTCTCTCTATAAGCGGGACCTAAAGCATGTATAATGTAATCTGGATCTGCGGTAAACAGGTTGTATTTTGCATTAAGCAACCCACTATAGGTGCACCATATTCCCTGAGGCTTTTCTGAACCGATGATGCTGTCTACGGACGCAAAGTAGTTTTTCCATCCATCTCCCAGGCGACACCCCGATTGATAGACTTCGCTGACGAGCTTATAGAGTGTCAGATGCCGCTCAAACGTAAATGGGCTGGGAACCCACCATACAAAATACGGGATGAGTATACAAGCTAATATGGGAAGAACAAAACTGTTCTGGAACGTACATCCAATCGTGGGAGCATCGGATTCGTGCTTTTCAATCTTTCTTGTCAATCCGCCTAGCCAGCACCATCCAATTAGTATGATAATCATGTTCCGAATTAGGGGAACCAGGTAATCGCCAGCTCCTCTTCCCAGATATGCAACGCTTGCCACGACACCGGCAGCGAGCAATGTGATCGCCGACGTGGAAAATTCAGTATCCAACAAACTCGCTTTACTCTTTTTTAGAGTAAGGACAACAACCAGTATGAGAAAAATCACACCAATGCAGAATGGCAGGTATACTCTCTCATCGTTGAGCAATTCCCTCAAATAACCCGGCGCCCAGGCGGGAGGGGACCCAAAGTACCAGAATTGATCTTTCGGTACTTCTATAATATTAAAGGGTATGGCTTTAAGACCCTCGATGCCTCCGAAAAGAATATGAAGCAATAGCACAAAAACGATAAATGCCAGAACAATGGCTGCAAAATGAAAAATATTCCCTCTTGCCTCTCGCGAGGTAATAATCCGAAGTATAGAAGTCAGACTGAAGGCGGCTAAGAGAGCCATCCCATGCTCCGTACCCATTCCCCAGGTAAGAGCCATTATAAATCCGAGCGTAATACATTTTGCAATTGGATTGGGAAAGCTGACAAATAGAAGCGCGCAGAAGATGATTTCCGTGCAACTGCGAAGACCGAGCAGGCTGTTCCAGGGAAAGAGAAGAGCATAGAGCCACGTGAAATGCCCCAGGATAATGAATATAGATGTAAGCACAACAGCTATTTTGATTCTGCCGCTGAGAAGGTAAAAGAAAATAAAGGATGTAATTCCGAAGGAATAGGTAGATATTATGAACCTGGATATTTCCGATGAAAAAATCGTTTTTCCAAATATTGCGAAAATCGGATAGTGAATATAAGGAATCAGAAACCCGTGGTAAAACTGAAAATCCGTCCCAATCCTTTGACCATCGGCAATGCGACGTAGAGGATTGAATAGCTGAAATGGTCCATCAGCCGGGTATCCGTTAAACGGAGTAGCACTCAGTACCGAGGAGAGCAACAGATGTACCATCCAATAAATTAGAAATGCCCATGATATGGCTACACAAGCTTTATTTATCCATTCTACGTAATTATAGTTTACTCCTGAATATACTGATATTTTCTCCATAAACGTATTCCTTATAAAATATATGTGCTTTACATAGGACGTACGCGAATAGCTTAATCTTATTCAAGTTTCATTGACCTGATCAGACCCATATCTATAATCGCTGTCCCTTCGGAACTAATTGGATGCTCAGTCACCTGCATAAACTTGGAATCATAACTAGGGTCGTTTCCCATTTGTCTCGACAAAATCCGAGCCATAGGCTCTATGGACCACGATATCGCACTCGATTGAATACCGAATTCATCATAGCAAAGCCATGGTGAAATTGTGTCCGGCCACTGGGATCTAACCAATTTAATTTCCTTAAGCGAGGGGATATCCAGTTCCGAGAGCTTTGTCTTCAAATACTCCAGTTCTTTTGTTTGAGGCTTAACCATACTCTCAGTAATGTTGTAATGAGCCGAAGTTGCCGCAAATGCAGCAATTAATAGAAATAGTAAGAAGAGTACGGTTTTTGGTTTAAAATTCATTAGCATGCAGATGTTATTGATTGCAAGCACAATAGCGACAAAGACCATAACCTCCAATGCGTACGTGGAGCGATAGCTAGCCCAGTTTTCGGAGACAAGAAGATAATGTGCATGTGAACATAGAAGAAAGAATAGGAGTACGAATACATTTGACGGTGAAATATAGTGTTTATTATCTTTTCTGTTTATTAGAAGTCCTGCAATACTCAATATTGATATCAATATAGCCATAGCTTTCTGCAAGTTATAGCTGAATTCTCCTCGGATCACAAATGGAGTCAAAGAATTCATAAGAGGTTCGGAAATGAACCAGGTAAGCTTCCCAATAATATCCTGTGTCAGCTGTGCCCTCGGATTGAGGGCGACGGGAAAGCACTTCACCAGGATAACACCCAGTGCTACCGATACCATCATGATTAGAAAATGCGATATGAAACGACGTCCAAATCTTTCCTTGTTGACGGGAACATACTTTGCATACAGCAATGGGATAACAATCAGCACGGCGGGTTGATAGATCAGCGACGCCGTCATTTCAAGAATAATTGCGGCAAGCAGGCACAGCATGAACCAAATCCCCGCAAGACTTGATGAACAGACTTTTTCGTAGATATGGAAAGCCGCAACAACCATGAGTATTGCCCACGGCATAGTCCATAACTGTGTCCATGCCATCCAGATTTGAATTGCCGAAAGGCAGCTGAAGGAAACAGCAAGGCAAGCGGCTATTTTTCTATCATTAAAAAAGGAATTCCAGAAGAAATAGAAACAACCGGCCATTAACGCAAGTCCGAGGCCGCCCATCATTCGGACATAAGCCAGAGAACCGATGTCGCCTGCCCATTTGAACGAATTCTGAATGAGAAAATAATTGACCGGCCTCCCTGCTCCTACCAATACATTATAGTTGTTTGAACCGTTTACCATAACGTCATAGAGAAAAGGGTAATCATCGGAAAAGGCATAGGAGTTTAGAAATGCTGGGGAGTACACCCAATACAGCAGCCCTGTCAGGACGACGCACACAAAACCATCCTTGGCCGCGCTTATTCTCTTTTCCATCTTCTGAGGTTTTCTCTCCATCTGGGCAAAAGATATGCCGCCGTACAATTGTGAGGAATACAATTGACACGAATCAGATCGTAGGGCCTGAAGCTCCGCATACCCGTTTACAATCCCCATGGAAGCGGTCCAGGCATGAAACGGCTTGGAGTCAGCCATTCCACGGAACAACTCAAGAAGTACCCACACTTCGGGAACCGGCGGGCAACGTTGTACACACCTCGACCTTTGTTTAGTGCAAAGACTTCTCGTGGAAGATGCAAGCCACTGGACAACGCTTAAGCATGGATGATGGCATCGCATGACAAGATAGCGCCCCACGAGGGTGGCTTTTACGTCAATCTCGCGTGGAGGTCAAGCGGAAACATGAAAAGAACTTTTGCATTTTCCCCTTGCCATTTGGAGCGGGAGTAATTAAATATCCCCTGTTAGCACTCAAGTTTTCGGAGTGCTAACAGGGGGATTTCTTTTTCGCGAATCCATTCGGTACGCCCGGAAGCATCCATTGTTCTTCCAGGCGCATAATTTCGGAATGAGGCAAACGAATCATTATTTCAATGCCGGGAGCAGAAAGGAGACAAGGTAAATATGAAACTTCGCCCATTGCATGACCGTGTGATTGTCCAGAGATTGGAGGAGGAGGAAAGAACCGCGGGAGGTCTCATCATTCCCGATACGGCAAAGGAAAAACCTCAGCAGGGCAAGGTGTTGTCCGTCGGTAAGGGCCGCTCGTCGGAAAAGGGCGATGTCGTGCCTCTGCTGGTCAAGGAAGGAGACCGGGTGCTCTTTTCCAAGTATGCGGGAACGGAAGTGAAGGTTGGGGGTGACGAACTCCTTATCATGCGTGAAGACGATATCCTGGCCATTGTTGAATAATCATAGGGAGCAGAGAATATGGCGAAAGAAATCAAGTATTATGCGGAAGCCCGTGAGAAGATCATGGAGGGAGTGGACATTCTGGCCAACGCGGTCAAGGTAACTCTTGGCCCCAAAGGTCGCAACGTAGTAATCGAGAAGACATTCGGTTCTCCTACCGTGACCAAAGACGGTGTGACCGTCGCTAAAGAAATCGAACTCGACGACAGGTTCGCCAACATGGGCGCTCAGATGGTCAGGGAAGTGGCCAGCAAAACGAGCGACGTGGCCGGCGACGGGACCACGACCGCCACCATACTGGCCCAGGCCATCTATCGTGAAGGTTCCAAGCTGGTAGCGGCCGGCCACAATCCCATGGCCCTCAAGCGCGGTATAGACAAAGCGGTGGGCAAGGCCGTCGAGACGCTCAGGCAAATGAGCAAACCCACCAAGGACCACAAAGAAATCGCGCAGGTCGGCACCATCTCCGCCAACAACGATCCCACCATCGGCAACATCATTGCCGAAGCCATGGAAAAGGTGGGCAAGGAAGGCGTCATTACGGTGGAAGAGGCCAAGAGCATGGAGACCACGCTGGAGGTGGTCGAGGGCATGCAGTTCGACCGCGGGTACATCTCCCCGTATTTCGTGACCAATCCCGAAAAGATGGAAGCCGAACTGGAAGAAGCCTACGTTCTGCTTTATGAAAAGAAGATCAGCGGCATGAAAGACCTGCTCCCCATCCTGGAGCAAATAGCCCGTATGAACAGACCGCTCATGATCATCTCCGAAGACATCGAGGGT